>JABEUP010000180.1 GCA_013044365.1 Acidimicrobiaceae bacterium | reverse complement strand
TCCGAATCTGGTAGTCGGACTAATAACTGCAGTAACTGGAGCATTCGTATCAGGACGGATCACCGAAATTGAACTTGTTGTAATTGCCGACAACTTTCCCTTTACCTCGATGATCGTCTCGTAACCACTGCCACCTTTTTGCGGAACCACCCTCTCTGAGTAAACTGCAGCACCAGCTCCTCTGAACATGAAGTGCGGGTGCGGCTTGGCCGCGTTAGATGACTGGCTGTTTGTTGTTGCAGCAACCTGCGAACTTGGTGCCGAACCCGAGGTAAGCGAAGTTCCACCCGAGCCGAGCGTCATCGCACCGACTCCCACAACTGCGGCGGCCGCCAGACCGGTCGAACCAAATAATATTCTGCGTCGAATCATCAACTACTCCTAAGGTTACGCCGAATCTTTCCTACTATCTAAGTACCTAAGCTTTAGGAGGACCTAGAAGGAAGCTAAAGACTTCCTGTGACTTGCCAACAGATATCAAAATGGCTTTTCAAGCAGGGAAACTCTGAGCTTGGAAATCGCTTTAGACCGATGTGATAGTTCTGCTTTTTCGTTGGCAGTCATCTCACCAAACGTCCGTCCGTCACCGTCTTGTGGGACGAAGATCGGATCATAACCAAAACCGTTGCTGCCCGCCTCATGATCCAACAGTTCTCCGTCACACCGTCCCTCAAAAAAGATGGCCTCGTCAAATGGTGTTCCCGGAGCACACAGACATAAAACAGTCGCAAAATAAGCCCTGCGATCTGAAATACCCCGTATCATTTCGATCAGTTTGGCCCGGTTGGCGGCGTCATCAGAATCTTGTCCGGCAAAGCGGGCCGAGTGTACTCCCGGCTGCCCGTCCAATGCAGCAACGAACAATCCGGAGTCGTCGGCCAATGCCGCAAGTCCCAGATAATCTGACGCCCCTCTGGCCTTTTTGTAGGCATTTTCAGCTAGAGTCTCACCATCCTCGAGGACGAAAGGCAGCTCGAGCGGAACAAAGACTTCGAAGTTCTCGCCGAGAATACTCTGGAATTCATTTGCTTTGCCTGGATTCGTAGTGGCTAGAACAATCAAGCTCAATGATCAGTTCCGAAATAGCTCTGGCTTTGGCGACGGTAAACTGGATAATACTTTGCTTTGGATCTCAAGGATTTCCGCAATGCCGTGCTCAGCGAGTGAAAGCATGTCATCGAGCTGTGCTTTGGTATATGGCGCATTTTCCGCAGTCCCCTGGACTTCAACGAAATAGCCCTCGGAAGTCATTGCCACATTCATATCCACTTCCGCCCTGACGTCCTCCGAATAATCCAAATCAAGCAATACCCCGCCTTCTACGATGCCTACCGAAACCGCCGCACAAGACGACAGGAGAACGTTTGGTCCTACCCGGTACGCCTGTTTCATTCGAGACACCGCATCAGATAACGCAACGTAAGCGCCGCAAATCGAGGCTGTTCTAGTTCCGCCGTCGGCCTGAAGCACGTCACAATCGATGATCAGTTGCTTTTCACCTAAAGCATTCAAATCCGCTACCGCCCTAATGGATCTGCCGATCAAGCGTTGGATCTCCTGGGTTCGTCCACTTTGCTTTCCTTTGACCGCCTCTCGGCTGACTCGCTCCGGAGAGGAACCCGGCAGCAAAGAATATTCCGCAGTAATCCAGCCCTTTCCGGTGCCGCGAAGCCAAGGGGGAACCTTCTCGTCAAGAGAAACCGTACACAGAACTCGGGTTTTACCCATAGTAACCAGGACAGATCCAAGTGCCATTTCCGTATAATCACGCTCGAAGGTACAGGACCTGATCTCGTCTGATTGTCTGCCGTCTCTTCTCATTTAAAGGTTCCCTTTCCACCTGACCTGTTTCGCATCTTCCAGCTCAGGCCCTAACAGCCTATGCCCCAATTCCTTAAATCGCTCTGGATCCCCTGACGACAAAAAGGTAAACCTTCCCACCGCATCCTCTGGTGCAGAAAATCCTGAATATTCCAGTATCGACTTAACCTCGAATGCAGTCTCCTCGGCTGAGGAAATCAAAACCACATCACGGCCAACAACATCCTGAATTACCCTTGCCAGGAAGGGATAGTGTGTACACCCCAGCAGAAGGGTATCCACTTTGGCATTCTTAATTGGATACAACAATCTGGATGCGAGAACCTTTACCTGTTCAGAATCAGTTTCACCCGCCTCAACAAACTCAACCAACCCTGGACAAGCCGCACAAGTCAACTCGATAGTTGGATCCAGAGATTCAATTTCACGTTGATAGGCACCCGAGGCAACCGTTCCCACTGTCCCTATTACTCCAAGTCGGCCAGACTGGGAAGCGACCACGGCAGACCGGACACCTGGCCCAATCACACCTAATATCGGCCGGTCAAACTTCTCTTTAAGCGAGTCCAGCGCAACGGAAGATGCAGTGTTACATGCGACAATGAGCATCTTCACGTCGTAATTGGATATCAAATATCGGGCAATCTGATGAGAAAAACTTACAACCTCCGCAGGTCGTCTTGGCCCATACGGATATCTGGCAGAAT
>JABEUP010000179.1 GCA_013044365.1 Acidimicrobiaceae bacterium | reverse complement strand
GTGTCATGGCGAGCTTATTTAGGCGGTCAACCTGTTCTTTCAAGGCTGAATAGTCATTCCAGTTGTTCCCGGTGCGGGTATAGCGGATCCCCAGATCGATGGCCTTTTTGATAAGCAGTTCGCCTACGGCTTCCGGCACATACCCGCTCATGGTTCTACCCACTACGTCGCCGTGCCAGCGCAGGGGAGTGTTTTTCGCTGCTGCGGCCCCGCCTTTGATCCAGTCCCAGGGGTTTTCATTGAGATGACGGACGAGTTTTTTGAATGCAGCGCCTGCGGCTATAAATTCAATAGCTTCGAATCCGGCCGCATCAAGGTATGGCATTGCAGTAAGCATGTGCCGTGTTCTCATGTTCATAGCCCAGAGGCTTTGATGCCCGTCCCTGATCGTGGTATCTACGAATCTGATTTCCTTCACTTACACATTGCCTTTCCCATACCCATGGTGGCGGACGATATCGACCATTTACCGGGTGCGAAATGATGTAGTGAGCCGGTTCCGGCAGCTTTCACGTTTTTCAACAATGTTGTTTTTATTTCCGAGTCCGATAACTTAAGCACACTCAACCGAGGAAATGCCTAATTATCACCTTGTTGATGTTGTATTTAATCGAGCCAATCCGAATCGCTCATTGTCAGCACCGATGCTTGGGGCGGTGCTGAGTGTCCCACTGTCTAATCCGTCAAGCCAGCTCCGCTTGGACAGCTCAAACTGTGCTGCCGGGTCTGTACCCACTTCCTTGAAAATCACAGGGTTGGTTGCGGCTTCCGCTGGTGATAAAACCGGGCCACAAGGAACATCGTGTTCGGTAAGCCGGCGTAGCCACTCTTCTCTCGTTGCTTTAGAAAACTCGGCTTGAAGTTCTTTTTGTAGGGAATCGTAGTGCTTTATTCTGCCCTTCTTGTCCTTGTAGTTGTCCAGAACGGCCAGTTCTGGCCTTTCTACGGTATCTAAAAGTGCCAACCAAAACTTTTGGGGGGTGGAAAGGTGGACCACAAATACTTTTCCGTCGCTTCCGACAAACGCATATGACTGAGAACTCATCGCCCTGGTCCGTTTGCCGCTAGGAGCGTTTTCCAACAACTCGCTGCCAACGGCGTTGCGGATTAGGGAAAGACTGGAACCTACCATCGATACGTCAACCGCCCGGCCCAGGCCGGTTTGCTGCCTTTCAACCAATGCAGCCAGTATTCCGATAGCGGAATACAACCCTGCAACACTGTCAGACAGGGGTGGTCCAATACACTGAGGATTATCCAGGTCTGTAAGTTGAGACATTAGGCCAGACACCGCTTGGGCGACAGCATCGTAACATGGGCGTTCTGCCAGTTCCCCATTTTGGCCGAAGCCGGTGATGTTGCAAACGACGAGTTTTGGGTTGATCTTTTTCAAATGATCGAAGGTTAGACCGAGTTTAATCTGCGTCGCAGGCCGGAAATTTGATAAGAGAATATCGGAACTGCGAAGCAGATTGTCGAACCAGCTTCGCTCTTCGACCCAATCTACGCATACGCTGGCCTTGTTGGTGTTGTATGCCATAAAGCTGGCTCTGGGACTTTCGGCGGATCCCCATCCACGAAACGGATCACCAGTCGGAGGATGTTCAAGTTTAATTACTTCTGCACCTAATTCGCATAGCAAAGAGCCGGCTAATGGTCCGCTAATGTAGCTGGCCATTTCGATCACACGAATTCCGTTAAGCAGTTTTGGATCTTTATTTGTCATTATTGGGTCCCTATATTTCCGTTTCGAAAGTTTATGACAACTTGTCAGGTTTCTCAGTAGCTGATAAGGCTGAATTCCCATTCGCGCTGTTCACTCGGGATTTGCAACGGAATTAAACCACCCTCCGGGTGATCTATGCGATCGATGATTGCAAAGTCCCGTAGCAGGGTTGACGCCGTTTCACACCTCCCCGCCAAAACAGTCTCGATGAATTCAGGGAAATACCGAATCGATTTTGGGAGTCTGACCGTCGATGCGGGAAACCTTCTTTCTCTCGCGGCGGTCCAGGCGCGAACTGCCGGCATGGTGTTGCCGTCCAGTCAACGTGTACAACAGAATGATTGTTGCTTGCAGAACCCGCACTGTCTGATACGAACCCGTTGGAGAAAGATAACCTGCGTAATGGATCTGCATTACCAAAAAATCGATAACTGTCCAAGGAAGGTTGATCCGCCGTGTTAGAGGTCACTTTTTAGTAACTGGTTTGGATGGCCCAATCGAATTTTCTTCAAATTCGAAATCAGATAAGACATGCTACCCCCGCGAAGCGCATCGATTTCCAAATCGACTCAACCTAACTATAGTTGTGCAAATTCGGTTTGCCTGGATCGCTTGAACCCAAGTCCCAAACAAACGATAAGGATGAGTTCCTGTTAGCTCTCCTTGGTTCGCAGACTGCCAATTGGCTGGAGCCGGTGCCGAGCGATTATCCACTTACGATGCCGCATACCTGTTCGATAATAGGCGATCCCGTCACCGTCGTGGAATCCTGGCCCGGCCTATTCTAAGGCTTATCGTCGGGCACCCTCCGTGGTCGAGACCGCCTTAGCGCATTTGCGGATTTGAGGAGCATTTCAAAATAATTTGCAGACGTGTACGGGACCAGATGCTCTTGCATGGTTAACATTGGTATCCCTGTATAATATACCCCATAAGGTATATGGGAAAGGATACTTGTACTTTTGGGATCGCCATTTTCTTATCCCCGGGCTGTCGAGATAGAGAGAGTCGCACTTGATTTAGGGGTCAGGCGCTGCGGAGAGTTATATCTGATGAATAGTTCGAGAAAAGTTCCTTTAGGGATGCAAGAGAGAATGGCGGAGAAGCGTTGAGTCAGGTGTACATGTTGGCGGGCCACCGTCCATTGTTGGTAATTTATAGACGGGATTCGCGATGAGGCGTGTTGTAATTGTTGGCGGTGTGGCCGGAGGGATGTCCTCGGCAACGAGGTTGCGGCGACTCGATCCTGATGCTTCGATAATCGTTCTCGAGAGAAGTTCCTACGTTTCCTATGCCAACTGTGGTCTTCCCTATCACATAGGTGGTGTTATCTCGAAGAAACAGGATCTTCTGCTCCAAAGTGCCGAGAGTTTGAATATGAGGTTCAATCTCGATGTGCGTATACTCAGCGAAGTTACCGACATCGACGTCCAGGCGAAGAAGGTGACAGTTGAGGATCTTAGAAATAGTCGGAAATACCTTCTTCAGTATGATCAGCTGATTTTAAGTCCAGGCGCCCAGCCGGTGGTCCCGCCTATACCAGGAATTGAACGGGCACTTACACTGCGAACCGTGGAAGATGTATCCGTAATTGTCAAGGCAGTTGAAGAGGGTCCTAAGAGGGCGGTAGTTATCGGTGGCGGCTTCATCGGGATTGAGACCGCCGAGAACCTGCGGCATCGTGGAATCCGGACATCTGTAGTCGAAGCCTTGGATCAGGTTCTCAGTCCGCTTGACGCCGAGATGGCAATGTTGGTTGCCAATGAGATGACCCAGCACGGGGTCAAGTTGTACCTGGGGCAATCAGTGACAGGTATCTACGATGGCTGGGTGGAGCTCAGCAGTGGCGACACAATCCAGGCTGATATGGTAATACTTGCGATCGGCGTAAAGCCTGACGTAAGCCTTGCCAAGATGGCGGGTCTCGAAGTTGGTTCCCGGGGGGGCATCTCTACAAATTCCTGCAACCAAACAAGCGATCCGAACATCTACGCAATTGGCGATGCGGCGGAAAAGGTTGATGCGCTAGATGGGTCAGCCTCTCTAGTCCCTCTGGCAAATATTGCCAATCGTCAGGGCCGTATCGTTGCGGATCATATCCTAGGCAGAGACGTTCGTTGGGTGCCTACGATCGGCACAGCAATTGTCAAGGTGTTTGACCTGACTGTTGCTACCACCGGCTGGAACGAGAAACGGCTGTTGGCTGCTGGCCGGAACTACCTGCCAATCCATACCCATCCAAATTCTCATGCAGTCTACTATCCGGGCGCGGAAAGCATGGCTATAAAAATTTTGATTGATCCCCAAACGGGTCTCATCATGGGAGCCCAGGCAGTAGGACGCGCGGGGGTCGACAAGCGCATTGACGTTATTGCCACGGCGATCCGGGCGGGATTTCGTGCCGAAGATCTAGCCGACCTGGAATTGGCCTACGCACCTCCATTTGGATCTGCAAAAGATCCCATCAATATGCTTGGCTATATTGCCGAGAACCTTACAAGCGGCTTTAGCAAGACTGTTCAGTGGGATGACCTTCAGTCGCGGGTGGATCAAGGTGCCGTGTTGATTGACGTCCGTACCGGCGCGGAGTACTTACAAGGTCATATTCCGAATTCTTTAAACCTTCCACTAGATGAATTGCGCAGGCGCATGGCAGATATTCCCGGTAAAGAGGTCATCATCTACTGTCAGGTCGGGATACGCGGACATACTGCAGTATCGCTGCTTCGGGGCTATGGATACGATGCCGCCAATCTGGATGGCGGATACCAGACCTGGGTGAATTCGCCCGCAAACAACACCGCCGATTCTTACGTTTGATTCTCCCGCAGTAGTTCCGGAGGATTCTCTCCGCACCCGCTATTTTGCTTATTTCCGTGTTGTCCGACGGGTTTGCGATAATCACGCTGTGAGACAGGTATCAAGGCTCAAATAAATTTATTACGTATACGTACAACTATATCTAGCTTGGGTTATACCGATTCCTTTTCCTCAGCCTGGTTCGGTTATTTTGAACTTTGACAAAAAGATCTGTAATGTTACCTTTCGTAAACATGAAAGCGAGTTGCAACGTTTTCATGAAGTGATGGCAATAATCAACAGGCGGGGATTTGTAATCGGCTGAACTGGGGGGCTTGGATGGTGGTGCAGAAGATTGGCTTCGTTTTAAAGGCAGGGTTCAACGACTTGCAATTTTCAAATCACGGGTCGCATGCTTACGGTAAAAACTGCATCCACAAGTTCGATGACTCCCAAATGTCAGGTATTACCAGCCGGGGAATTTTGGATTCGAAGTGGCTACCGAGAGATAGGAAGGCCGATGCAAGACTTTTATAACGCTGCCAACTGGCTGATCGACCGTCACGTGGAGGCTGGCGACGGTGACAGGATAGCGATAGAGTCCGGGGATGAGAAATACTCCTATGCCGACGTTCAAAAGGAACTGTTCCGTGTCCAGCATGCCTTAGCAGTGCTCCAGGTCCGTCAAGAGGATCGAGTAGCACTGGTATTGAACGACGAACCTGCTTTCCCAGCCTGGTTCCTGGGCAGTATGAGATCGGGAATAGTGCCGATTCCCCTGTCAACGATGCTCAACGGCGACGAACTTGGATTTGTGATAGATGATTCCCGTGCGGCAGTAGTTGTAATGTCTGCGGCCTATGCCAAATCATTACCAACCATCCGATCCATTGCTACAGACCTGAAAAGGGCAGTGATCGTAGGAAATGTTGATGACGAGACCCGCAAGCTGATCTATGGGGAACTGGAGATGGGGGTTTACCTCTGGGCAGATTTCGACGATATCGGCGAAGCTCCAACAGCTAAAACAGGCGCTGATTCGCCGGGTTTTTGGCTTTACAGTTCCGGTACGACCGGTTCGCCCAAAGGAGTTATGCATAGGCAGAAAGCGCTGGAGGTCACGGCAGTTAATTATGGGACCTCGGTCATCAAGATCCAGCCGGAGGATCGCTGTCTGTCTGCCGCCAAGCTTTTCTTTGCATTCGGATTAGGAAATTCCCTCACATTTCCTTTTTCTGTCGGGGCTACTTCGATACTGAATCCAGCCTGGGCGACTCCCAAATCGGTGGCAGAGGCACTCGAACGTTATCGCCCTACCATTTTCTATGGAAGCCCGGGTCTGTTGGCGTCGATTATGGACAATGAAGTGTCACCTGAAGTTATGTCGTCGCTGCGTCTCGTGGTGGTTTCCGGCGAGGCACTTCCGGCTGAGATCCACCGGCGGTTCACGGAACTGTACAAAGTGCCCGTTCTCGATGGAGTCGGTTCAACCGAAGCGCTGCATATGTTCATGTGCAACAGGGTGGGTGAAGAACATCCCGGTACTTCTGGCAGGCCGGTCGACGGATATGACGTGAAGCTCATAGACGGCGATGGTCTCGAAGTTACAAGTCCGGAATCACCTGGTTATCTCCATATTCGGGGTGACTCTATTGCCACGGGTTACTGGTGCCGATATGAATCCGCGAAAAAAGCCTTCATAGGTGAGTGGTTGCGCACCGGTGATGTGTATACCAGGACTCAGGACGGCTACTACCACTTTCTCGGCCGCGATAACGACATGATCAAGATCGGTGGAATTTGGGTTTCGCCGGCCGAAGTGGAGTCGATACTTACCGAGCATGCCGATGTGCTTGAAGCAGCGGTAGTGGGTGCACGGACAATTACTGGGTTGGAAACCGCGGTGGCTTTCGTGGTTCCCCGGTCAGGGAAGATAATCGATGCGGCATCACTGGAACTGCACTGCCGATCACGAATGGCTGCATTCAAACGCCCAAGGGAGATTTTTTTCGTGGAGGAGCTTCCGAAGACCGCGACCGGCAAGGTGAAGCGGTTCCAACTCCGCCAGCAAATTTCAGAAAGAGTTTCGGCGAAATAGATAACGAGGCGACTCCATGAATTCCCATTTTCAACCAGATCAAAGGATTCTTGATCAAATCTGGATGCGGGAGAAGCTCACAAAAGAGTCGTAGCCGCGAAATAGGTTGTCCTTTAATTTTTATCAGGCGGATTTTGTGAATCGGAGGTCTGTTGTTAGTATTGAATGAGGGTTCAATCGATACGAATGGTGATTCAACACTAGGGGAGGTCATGTAGATTGCTCAAGTTGAATGTGCAAGATCGGGTCGCAACGCTGTTGATTGATCGTCCACCGGTAAATGCACTGGACGATGCTTTTCTGGACAGTTTTGATTCGGTGCTGGATGAAATCAGAGGTAGCAATCCAGCGCTAGTAATAGTGAGGGGATCGGGTCGGCATTTTTCCGCGGGGGGAGACATCAAACAGATGGTCTCCGCTCTTGAAACTAATGACTTCACGCGATTGAATGGATTCGCTTGCCGAATTCAGAACGCCTACTTCGCTTGGGAGCAACTTCCAATGCCGACCCTCGCTGTTCTGACTGGGGCTGTCACCGGTGGTGGGCTTGAATTGGCATTGGCCTGTGACCTGCGTATCGCTGCTGCTAGCACACGTATCGGGTTTCCGGAGGTTCGAATCGGACTGCTCCCTGCTGGGGGCGGGACCCAGCGCCTTCCACGGTTGATCGGGAAGGGACAGGCAATGCGTCTCATACTGACCGGAGAGTTAATTGGGGGCGTTGAGGCGCAAAACCTGGGAATTGTCGAGTGGTGTGTAAGTGACTCGGACCTCGACAATCAGGTGGAACAAGTGACTTCGATGCTTTTAGATGTTGCTGGGCCGGCACAGCCTGCGATCAAGCGATGTGTCAATCGTTACGGGACTGGTGATGGGTATGCCGGTGAATTATTCGAACAAAAGGCGTTGCATGTCTCCAAAGAGGCTGAGCAGCGTTTGAGAGCATTTGTCGGAGAAAGGTAGAGAGATGAATATTGACCTAAGCGGACACCGGGCAGTCATAACCGGTTCCGGATCTGGTATATCCCGCCAAGTGGCGGTGGTTATGGCGGAATCTGGAGCTGAGGTTGCGGTAGTGGATATCAATTTGGCTGCGGCACAGGCCACGGCGGATTCCATCAATCAAAACGGCGGGATTGCCAAGGCATTTGTTGTGGATGTCACCAGTCGTGAAAGCATTCAAAATCTTCGTACAGAAGTCGAGGCGGGTCTTGGCGTTTGCGACATCATCATCAACGGTGCCGGAT
Organism: Acidimicrobiaceae bacterium; assembly: GCA_013044365.1. Taxonomy (GTDB): domain Bacteria; phylum Actinomycetota; class Acidimicrobiia; order Acidimicrobiales; family Acidimicrobiaceae; genus SCQM01. The sequence continues at coordinate 711 of JABEUP010000179.1, read as the reverse complement.
GGAACATAGGCGCTCCATTTTTGACCAATGAAACGGAGTTCATCGACAAAGTGATTGCCTTAAACCTGATGGGCAATATCAACATGTGCCATACCTTCCTTCCGGCGCTTGTCGAGACGGGTAAGCGCGGATGGGTGGTGAATGTTTCAAGTGATGCTGGCCGGGTTGGAAGCCTGGGTGAGACTGTTTATGCGGCCGCCAAAGGTGGGGTGATTGCCTTCAGCAAGTCACTTGCTCGGGAGATGGCCCGTTATAACATTAACGTGAACTGTGTGGCGCCGGGACCTACTGATACGCCATTGTTGAGAATGCAACCGGAGAAAATTCAAGAGGCACTAATACGCGCGATCCCGTTCCGACGGCTAGGTGACCCGGCAGAGATTGCCCATGTAATTACCTTTCTTGCGTCAGAGCAGGCATCATACGTCACTGGACAGGTCATAAGTGTCAGCGGTGGACTGACGATGGTCGGTTGAAAGGTCGGTATGGATATGATTCCAAGCCCTGATGGTGCAGCCGGATCCCCAAAGGGACTGTTCGCGCTTACAGAACAGCAGCAACGGCGGATGGAAGAGGTCCGGGAGATTGCCAGGACCGAGCTCATTCCATTGGCGGAAGAAGGAGATCCGGGTCATGTTAACCGTCCCATGCTCGAAGTAATGGGACAGCGCGGTCTGCTTCGGGGTCTTTTCCCCGTGTCGAGTTCCGGAC
>JABEUP010000178.1 GCA_013044365.1 Acidimicrobiaceae bacterium | reverse complement strand
TCGACTAGGGGCATCGTTCAATTTTGTATCTACCAATTGATTCAATTCGAGTTCGGATCGAGGACCCAAATCTGAAAGGTGGAATTTGGTAAATGGGAAGCAATCTAGAACTTCAGTAATTTAAATGCCTTGTTCTCCATTTGCAAAAATGTGACAAAAAGCATATTGTCTACATAAATGCATGCAATCATTATGAGTTCTCTTGACTTGGAGAGCTGACCGGCATTGTGGTTTTGATCTAGTTAATAGGGGGTAATTTTGTCCGAAAGAGTTGGGACCCGATCGCGTGAGCCGGAACCCTCCGCGTTTCCAAAATATTTTTCATTGATTACAGAGCGAGAGCAGTTCGTCGAGCTTCAGCAGACCGCTCCGTTGGTGATCAAGGCAGTGAAAACTGACCAATTCGAGCTTTGCCCCCAAGGCCTCATCGGTTGGTATCTTCAGCCGAATGACTCTGGCGACGTATGCCTTCAAGATTGGTGGGTATTCATTCATGATATCCGCGGGGTGTCTGGCCGCCATCGCCACCAGGGAGGTCTCGTACTTTTCATCATCGAAGGCCGAGGTTATTCGACGATGAATGGCGTGCGTTACGACTGGGAGGAGGGGGACATGGTCATCATGCCTCTACTTCGCGAAGGTGTTGAACATCAGCACTTCAATCTTCGGACCGATGGCAGTTCTAAGTGGCTTGCTTTCATTCATAAACCCACCTGGAATGAGCAGGGCAGCGAATTGGTACAGTCGGCTCTTGATCCAGAGTTTGTTGAACGCTTTGGAGTTACGAACTGGAAAGGTGCCACTACTGCAGTGGAGAAGCTAGTGCCTCGCAGCGACAGTGGAACCGGTGCGGGGGAACAGAAATGACAATAGAAAGTCGAACAGAACGGCTGGCGGCCCGTAATTTCTACGACGAGCTGATGGCCCTTCGCGATCAGCAGCGAGTCGATCGGGAGACTGCGGAGAAGCTTGCAAAGGGGTCGGAGCTGCCTTGGGAGCTTAATCCACAGGGTTTCATGAAGTGGTACATGGCTCCCACGATGACCGACATTGTGATGAACGTATTTGTTATGTATGTTCAACGCATACCTGCGCATAGCCGAAGTGGTAAACAGCTCACCCAGGGTCACCAGCTCGGTTTCATCTGGAAGGGTGGTCCTGGTCATACTGTGGTCGACGAGGTGCGCTTTGACTGGAACTATCGTGATCTGGTCCAGGTTCCATTACGCGTTCCAGGATGTGTAGTACAGCATTTCAATGACTCCGACGATGATATCGAAATAATGTTCTGTTCACTTAATACCGCGCATGCCATGTCAGTCGACCGAGGTTCGGGATTCGATCAGATCGAACCGTGCCCTGAATGGCGCGAGCATATAAGGTCAGGACGTTGACCGCCCACGTGCAAGACGCCGGGTTTGACCGAGCCGGGGAACACAACGGTACCCCGGCTAGCGTCGTCATGGCAACAGTGGACCGTTCCGCCTTGGAAGCAGCGACAAGCCAGCGCCTGCTTGTCTATCTCGATTGCGACCTTATGGAAAAACTGGGGGCGCGAGTTGGCGACGCTGTCGAAATCACCAGTTGGCACGGCAGACGTGCCATCGCCCGCCTTGGGGAGTCAGTTGAGGCTGACAGCGACTCGGGTATTTTGCGACTCGACCGTTTAGTCCGCAAAACGCTGAAGGCTAAGCTGGACGACAGGGTTGAGATCCGTTTGATCCAACTTACTCCCGCGCGACGTGTCTTATTGAGAGCTCCCACCGATATCTCGCGTGCCCACGGCTTGAGAGAACACCTGAAGGAGATGCTCGTTGAAGGCCGGACACCATGTAGCGTCGGTAATTTCGTATATGTAACTTTTCATGATTCTCATGTGGGCGCAGTTTATGAGATCTGCGAAGTCGACGACGATCCCGGTGAGTTCGTTGAGACTACTGAACTGGAACTTGAATCGCCGCAATTAGGCAGCGCGGAGAATAGCGCGGAGGTAAGTTTTGAGGACGTGGGGGGTCTGCGAGACCAGATTGCTCTGGTGCGCGAACTGGTACAGCTCCCGCTTCAGCTCCCCTTTATCTACCGGCAACTGGGCATTACCTGTCCGCGCGGGGTTATTTTCTATGGTCCTCCGGGTGTGGGCAAGACTTATCTGGCCAAAGCGATCGCAAACGATGTGAATGCTCATTTTTTCTTCATTAACGGTCCGGCCGTGGTCGGCACGATGCAGGGCGAGACGGAGAGTAATCTTCGGAGGATATTCAGTGAAGCCGCACATCATGCTCCATCACTGATATTCATCGACGAAGTCGATGCCATCGCATCCCGTCGTGGCGAATCTGGTTCACTGAGCGATGTCCGCGCGGTGACGACTCTTCTTTCGTGTATGGATGGCTTGGATGCGGTCGATGGCGTAGTGGTCATAGGCACAACTAACCGCATGGAGTCAATTGATCCCGCAATGCGCCGTCCAGGCCGTTTTGACAGGGAGATTTTTATTGGCCCGCCGGACGAGGCCGGTCGCTACGAAATTCTCCAAATCCATACCCGGGAAATGCCGATGAGCCGTTCGGCGCTTGAGAATCTTCGCCACATCGCAGCTATTTCACATGGCTTCGTCGGGGCTGACCTTATGGAGCTGTGTAGGGAAGCTGGTCTCAACGCCTTGCGCAGGCACGGAGGAGCATTGGGGGATTACCGCGATGCTTTTAGGCTCGAAAAGGGTATCGATCTGATCGTTGAGGCGGAGGACTTTGATGGTGCGATGACGAAGATTCACCCGTCAGGATTGCGCGAAGCTTTAGTATCTACCCCCCGCGTCAGTTGGGATGAGATAGGCGGCCTTGACGATGCCAAGCGTGAGTTGGAGGAACTTGTGCTCAGGCCGCTTCACAACGCCGCCGCTTACAGAGTCATGGGGCTGCCGCCGCGTAACGGAATTCTGTTGCACGGTCCCTCGGGCACCGGCAAGACGATGCTTGTGCACGCACTGGCTCACAGTGCAAAGATCAATTTTCTCCCCGTAGATGGTCCGGAGATCTTTTCGAAGTGGCTGGGTGAGTCGGAAGAGGCGATTCGTCATATTTTTCAAGTTGCCCGCCAGGTGGCACCTGCGATTATCTTTTTGGATCAGCTTGATGCAATTGCGCCGCCCCGTGGTTCAGATGAAGGCTCTAAGACCACAGAACGTGTCGTCAACCAGATTCTCGGAGAACTGGATGCGGTGCGTGATATTGCGGAAATTGTCGTTATAGGAGCAACCAACCGCCTTGACCTGATTGACTCCGCTATACTTCGGCCCGGAAGATTAGGTGCCAAGGTGGAGGTAGGTTTACCTTGCGGATCTGACCGCGCGGCGATCGCCGGCATCCATCTGCGGTCTGTAGCTCTCGACCCGCTTTTGAATTTAGAAGATGCCATGGAGTTGGTATCGCGCCTTACCGATGGCATGTCTGGTGCGGATGTAGCTGAACTTATGGTGGTCGCTAAAACCAGCGCATTTGCCGAGAGCGATTTTACAAAACCGGTGCCCATACGTCACGATCATCTGCTCGAGGCTGCCCGAAAGTTCGGACGTGGGAATTAGCCAAAGGTTTACCAGCGGCGATAGTGTATGGGCCGAATAATTTGTCTAATTGAACTCTGGGAATCGCGGAGCCGCGAAGCGGCCAAAACACTGTGAGATCAGCTTTCAGGTTATTTTTGAGGTTACCAAATTCCGACGTTCGTGGTTGGACAACGCGAAGATGGGGGCAGGTGGAAACGGTAACGAGGATAGCCAGTCTCCAGAAGGACCAAGGTTGTCAGCTATGCCGTTTGCGGATTCGTTTTTGGCTGGATGTCTCAGAGATATTGCGGCTGGACTTTAAGATCGCACCAACTTGAGAAGGCGGATGTAATTGAAGGCAGAGCAGTAGTAATTCCGGTACCGCTCAAGCCGGGGAACGAATGCGGATAATTGTTGGGGAGCCGTCTCGAAAAGCAACTTGAAACAGGCGAATAAAACCACGAAGTGCGGCAATGATGCGGCTGAGATTCAGTCGCACGAAACAGTCAAAGTCAAAACGGTCAAGTTTTGCAAAATCACCGCAAAGATAATAGTGTCTACATTAATGTATGCAATTATTGTGCGAGAACATTCAAGTGACAAAATGAGATTGTCACACGAGAAGGTGGTTTGAAATTGTGGATAGATGCGCTTGGTATATCCATGAAGCAGGTGTCAAATCTGAAGCATCTCTGGTTTTCGTCTCGCTGAATACTGGTGCGGGTTGATAAGGCTGTGCAATTGTCTCGCCACCGAAAGCGCGGTGAATTGCGATCGTAGATCAAGATTTCCAGGGATTCGGTGGTCCATGAAAGTGAGGTATTTGTGTCAACTCTAGATATTAATCTGCTTAGGCAGCAGCCTTTATTAGCTGCCCGTTCGCGGTCGTCGGCATTTTGGAACGAATATACCGAGACTATGCCGCGCGAGCAGTTGGACGAGCTTCATCTCAAGCGGTTGCAGGCCTTGCTTGGGTATGCCTATGATCGGGTTCCTTTTTACCGCAACCTCTATCAAGAGGCAGGTTTTACACCGGAGGATATTAAAAGTCTTGAGGATTTCAATCGCTATGTGCCAACGATA
>JABEUP010000177.1 GCA_013044365.1 Acidimicrobiaceae bacterium | reverse complement strand
GAGAGTTGGTAGACGCTACCAGCATGAATGCCACCAACAAGGGGATCAATGAGGTTTTCGGTAACCTCCTTGCCCCATCTCTTTTTGGAAAATGACCCGACGGTAGTGTCATTGTCGATCTTTGCCCGGCCCAACAACGGTTCGAGAGCAGCTCTCGCCTGTCCGGTTTTCGACAAAAGGGAGTTGCCCCAGAATTTCTTGAAATTGCTTGGAGCGCCAAAAACCGTTCCGCCAGGAATCGGATGCAGTCTTGAACGGGAGTATATAAATGCGGAACTGGTAGCTGGCGAAATCAAATCATCAGACAGCTTAAGGTCTTCAATAAGTTCGACCGCTGAAGGATTTCTTGTTATGAACGAGTCCGGCCCAGTTTCCACCCTGCTCAAACCGAATTGCGTACCCTTAATAGTTCCTCCGAAGTGGTCGCTGGATTCAAGCACGGTAATATCTCCGGGAGCCATTTTCTGAGAAAGAAAGTACGCCGATGCCAATCCCGATATACCGCCTCCAATAACAACTGCTTTGGTCACTTCCCTCCTAATTATTCCTGCTACGCGTTTTTCTAATTTCCGCACCCTTTTCGTGGACTAAATCGACTACCGCTTTTAGTATTTGAGGGTCCGATTGAGGTAGCACGCCATGCCCTAGGTTGAAAATGTAGCCTATGGAGCTCGCAGATGCCAAAAGGACTTTTTCTGATTCAGCCAATGCTACGTCCTGGCCTATCAGAATGTTGACTGGATCCAAATTTCCCTGAAGTCCGACTTTGTCTCGGGTGATTCTAAATGCATCATCGAGACCAGTTCGATCGTCGATGCCTAAAGTTGTACATCCCGAATTTGCCATCTGATCCAACAAATTGGCGGTCCCAACTCCGAAATGTATCGAGGGCAGGCCATCTTCCTTGAGCGCCTGGAATATCGCGTTGGAGTGCGGGGCAACCATTTCTCGGTATTCAGCTGGCGACAGTATCCCTGCCCAGGAGTCGAATAGCTGATACATCGAGGCTCCAGCGTTGATTTGAGATCTGAGCGAAGTAATCGCTAACCGGGAAAGATTGTCCATCAACTTATGCCACAGGGCCGGATCGGAACGCATCAGTGTCTTGGTCTTTATATAACTCTTGGTTGGCCCACCCTCGATTAGATAGCTTGCCACGGTAAACGGCGCGCCTGCGAAGCCAATGAGAGGAACTCCGATCTCATTGACAACTGTTTTGATCGCTTCGAGAACATAGGGGGTATCTGTTTCCGGCTCAAGGTGGCGAAGTCGTTGCAGGTCGTCTTCGCTACGGAACGGCTGATTGACGACAGGCCCCCTGCCTTCGGCCACCTCGATACCAAATCCGACTGCAAAGACGGGAACGATAATGTCGGAATAAAGTATTGCCGCATCCACCCCATAGCGCCGGACTGGCTGGACAGTTATTTCGGCGCTTAGCTGTGGGTCCTGGATAGTATCCAGGATGGATCCTTTTTTTCTGATAGCCCTGTATTCAGGTAGCGAACGGCCCGCTTGGCGCATGAACCAGACAGGGACTGTCGGTGTCGGCTGACCCAGTGCCGCTTTGATCACCAGATCGTTTGTGAGTCGTTGTGACAAACTCCGGCCCTTCGTTGAACGCTATTGAAAGCTTAGGTGCAAGTAAGGCCGATCGTATTGTCCGGTTGTGAATTATTGATTTCTATAGCTGCAGGTTTTCAAATGGGAAATTATTTTGCTAAAGAGGTTGCAAACAAAGATAAAATGGATAGTTATTTCATTTTCAACTTCGGAAAAGGTTCACGTGTCGGTAAATCCAGATTTGGCCAAAGAACAGACATTTTTGGACCGAGCTAACGATCGTTTGGAAGCGATGCGGAAGTCTGCCCGGGAGATGATGGATTCAGCTCTCGGCACTCCTCGTGGCGGAACCCATCAGGCTAGGGCTGAACGAGATGTAATTGTCCGCCAGAGTCTTGCCCGACTTGAGCAACTCGAGATTGGAGACCAGGCACTCAGCTTTGGCGGTATCGACTATGACGTTCCCCTCGGCCAGGTTGCCACGTTTCACATAGGAAGACTTGCCGTGGCGGATGTCGACATGGAGCCTCTTGTAGTTGATTGGAGAGCCCCCGTTGCCGAGCCGTTTTACCGGGCTACCGGCAAAGATGCCATGGGACTTTCGAGGAGGCGGCACTTCGCACTCGAGAGTCACGAAGTAGTGTCGATCGAAGACGAGTTCTTCACCTCAGATGACGGGAATGAGGGTTCTGATGAACTCAGATTGACCGGCCCAGGCTCTCTTTTTGCTTCCGTCACACGGGCTCGAACGGGCCGAATGGCGGACATAGTATCCACAATCCAGGCTCAGCAAGATGAAATTATCAGGTCCCCGCTTTCTGGAATACTGGTTGTCCAGGGTGGACCAGGTACCGGAAAGACTGCGGTGGCGCTGCATCGAGCAGCGTATCTTCTCTACACCTACCGCATGCGTCTCGAACGGCAAGGTGTGCTTGTTGTCGCCCCAAACAGGATTTTCGCAAGATATATAGCCCAGGTGCTGCCTTCTCTCGGTGAAACCGGGGTTCAAATTATGACTATTCACGGCCTGGCCGGGTTTGGGGTGGCGAAGCTCGCTGAATCCGACGAGGAGGCGTTGCTCAAAGGTGATTTGCGTATGGCAGGTGTCATTGCGAAGGCTATCCGGGATCGCGAGAGGCCACTAAAACACAGCGAAGACATTGTCATGGGAGCTTTTGTCATAAAAGTTGTTCCGAATGATACTGCCGAAGCTGTAAAGGCCACGAAACGACGCAGTGGTACCCATAATCAAAGGCGACGGTTCATAGAGTCCTTTCTGGCGGTGAAGATCGCCGAAAAATATCTTGCCGCAAG
>JABEUP010000176.1 GCA_013044365.1 Acidimicrobiaceae bacterium | reverse complement strand
AGCTAGTTCCCTGACAGTAACGGCGGTTCAAGGTTATTTTTCAATCCGGGCTAATTTGTAGGTATGACAAAATTCGTTGAGTTAGAGCCTGTTGAGAGAGTTCTCGTCGTAGTCGCCCATCCAGATGACGTCGATTTTGGATCTGCGGGCACCATCGCAAAATGGGTATCCCAGGGATCTCAGGTCGCCTACTGCATCGTCACCGATGGCGATGCCGGTGGATTCGACCCCAAGATAGACCGCTCAGCGATGCCGGCGATTCGCAAGGGTGAGCAGACTAACGCGGCACGGATCGTGGGTGTATCTGATCTTACTTTTCTTGGTTACAAAGACGGTGAACTGCAGGTGACCATGGGCCTAAGAAAGGATATTTCCCGAAAAATCAGGCAATTCAAGCCCGATCGGGTCTTATGCCAATCATCGGAACGCAACTATGAACGAATATATGCCTCCCATCCCGACCATCTGGCGGCCGCCGAGGCGACAATTTGCGCCGTTTACCCAGATGCCCGCAACCCCTTTGCCTTTCCGGAACTTTTGGTGGAACACCTTGAGGCACACAGCGTGAATGAGGTAGTGATGCAGGCATCGCCAAATCCCAACTCATACACTGATATAACTGACTTTATTGACGCGAAGATCAGTGCGATTTTGGAGCATAAGAGCCAGCTGCCTAATCCAGATGAAACTGCGGCATTTGTCAAAGACTGGGTAGGCTCGGCGGCACTTGCGGTTGGTTTGCCTGAAGGAAGATACGTGGAGATGTACCAGATGGTAAGTACCGGCTAGTTGACCACAATTGTTGGCTGGGCCAAGATCGACTGTAGTCTTGCGGGTGACCCCAGATCCGGTTTATGTTGGGCCGGCCCCAGTCGCCACAGCCCGATAGCCGAATGTTGGCGTCATTCCGGCCCATTTGGCTGTCCATAGCGTGAGAATGGTCCCCGAATAATTGCCGGTTAGCTTGTTTTGGTGGATATACAGTCGAAGGATATTCCGATGTTTGCTTGTTTAGGATGGTTTTAGTGATCAATGAAGGTTTTTACGATTTAATTTATCGCCGCCGAGATGTTCGAGCTCAATTCAATGGCGGCCCGGTCATGCCAGAAGTCTTATTCCGTGTGCTAAGCGCGGCAAACGCTGCTCCCAGTGTCGGCATGAGCCAGCCGTGGGATTTTATCCTGGTCGAAGAGGTCTCTTTGCGCACCAAATTCGCTGAACATGTCGAACAGGAAAGAGTTGCTTTTGCGGGTCTTCTTGAAGGTGACAGATTGAGTACGTTCGAAAAGATCAAGATCGAAGGGATCCTGGACTCCAGCATGGGTATTGTCGTCACTTACGATGCAAAGCGGGGAGCTCCTGCGGTATTGGGAAGAAACACCATAGATGATGCTGGTCTCTATTCGGTGTGCCTGGCTATTGAAAACCTTTGGTTGGCGGCTACTAATGAAGGGATGGGCGTCGGCTGGGTTTCCTTTTACAAAGAGGAGTATCTGTCGCAGTTAATGGAGCTTCCCAGCCATGTTCGTCCGATCGCCTGGCTTTGCTTTGGCCCAGTCAGTCATTTGGAGGAGATTCCAGACCTTGAGAGACTGGGTTGGCAGGCCAGAAGGTCACTTGAGCACCATGTTTTTTCAAACAAATATGGGATCGAGGATAGTCCAAACCGCTGGCAATTGTTGGGTTGACAATAGTATTTGCTTCCATCTCCCACCAGGACATCTCTGCTATTTTTATCGGAGCATGCCGGGTGTAGGACCGGTTGCTGGCGCTTCTGGAACCTGCGTTAATTTGGTGGTCTTGCATTTAGGGAACGCTGTCCCTGCCGGTATCTATCGAGCTCATTTTATGAAATTGTCCGCCCGCATTGCCTGGAATATTATTTGGGAATGCCGACCCTGTGTTAATCCGGGTTGACTCGGCGAAAATGGCACCTGCCACATAGATATTGAGGCCTCTCCCAGCGGTGGGTTTTCAATAGTTCAAGGTCCGCTCGGAAATGGTTGGGTAATACGGCAATGTTCGATTTAAATGATTCGAAACTCGACGCGAGAATCTTTTATTGGATTGTATCTAACCCGAAGAGGCGGTTTCATGACTTAGGAGTCTTGCCTTTATCTTTGAACCCCACCTGTAATGTCCGGTGGCTCCGGACGATGACACTACGCGATGACAGGGGATTAGGAGAGCAAACCTGTTTGCTCCGCAGGCATTGCCGGCCGCTCGGTAGCTGTTAACCCTGCCTAAGCTGATTGCGATTTCCTTATAGCTCCTGGTCGACGCAAACGGTATTTTGCAAATTTCGTCCCAAACGGCTTTTTGAAAGACTGTAGCTCCAGATTTCAAATAAAACATGCTGTAGGGGTTGGACGCTTTTCCATTAAAATATGACCCGAGAAACTTTTCGATGTCATTGGACGTTTTTAGAGACTGTTCAGTGAATGAATGGGTAATTGTAAGGCCCGGGACAATTTCGGTCAAGTCTGCACTATTGGAGGTAAATCCAGATGCGCCAATTTGTCCGTTGCTCGATTGAATCAATACTCCAAAAGGCCCGACCGAGGTTTCAAAATTTTGGAACACTGCTGTTTCTTTAGAATATTGTTCCATGGCTATCCTCTTCTCTTCGAATAAATGCTACCTGATATACGCCCACAACTCTTGACGAATGATCCTTTACTAAAGTGTCGCAGTTCGTATTGTCCGCTTGAGCCAACAGGATGTTTGGCGAAACCAGTTCGGAGATGTTCTACTTCCTTGGCATGCTAAAGGATCGTCACTATTGGACAAAGTTGCTTTGTTTGACGGGAATTTAATTTCTTTGGCATATCTGGGAGAGCTCGACCATTTCCATTTTGTGGGTGTCCCTGGAGATTCGGTTCTCGTCGCATTCCTGTCCCGAATCCAATCTTTAAATCAACTATTGTAGTCCCGGCTAAGAAAGTGGATTTATGCTTTCATTTTTGTGAAGCCAAAGTTGATCAATCCGAATT
>JABEUP010000175.1 GCA_013044365.1 Acidimicrobiaceae bacterium | reverse complement strand
TATGCCAAAGTTTTGGTAAATCCCCGAGCTTTGGTATCTCAATTTTTGGACATGCGTTCATAACGACTTGAAGTCCACCCTGACTTGCGGTTGTAGCAGCGATGATATTAATTACGCCAAGTTGAAACCATATGGCACGAGCATTAATCGCGATTGCTTCAAGTGCGACGGGATCAACCTCGTCTGGCTTTCTGAACACATCGACCACTTCAATTGTGTGTTCGGAGCTAGCGGCGGTCAACGAAGGGTAACACTTTCTTCCGAGAACTTTATCTTCATTTGGATTGATAGGGATGATGTCATACCCCTGATTTTTAAGAAAGTGCATGACACCATTACTTGGTCTTGACGAGTTGTTGGATGCGCCGACGATTGCCCATGATCTATAGTGAGTGACTACGAATTCGATCACTTCGTGATCAAGAAAATCCACGTAGTCACTCTACCGGAGATGGAATGAAATATGAAGTATTCCACGAGGATACGCATGTTGAAGTCCACGATTCATCAGCGGAAGGCAATAGGCCATGGAGTTATTTGAAGTTATGACTACCTCGGGTGCGATTCGAGAGTACTTGGACGTTCCTGTTTCAGATCAAACGGTTTACGAAATTCTAAACGCTGCTCGGTTCGCTCCCAGTGGCGGCAACCGTCAGCCTTGGAGGGTACTTGTCGTCAAAAATAGAGAGTCAAGGCGCAGGGTTCGTGAACTTTACTGCGATGGCTGGAAGGAATATATGGCTCATATTAAGAAAGGATTTGTTCCATTTGCTCCAATTGATGATGGCAAATGGAACGGACCCGCTGTTGATCTTGACGAAGCCGCGGCCATGACATTCAACAATGAGTATGCCAATCATTTGGACGAGGCCCCGATTTTCCTTGTTCTCTTGGCGAGGCTGGAGGATCTGGCCTGTCTGGATAACGGACTCGATCGGCAGAGCATAGTTGGTGGAGGTTCAATCTATCCATTCGGCCACAATATACTGCTTTCTGCCAGGGCATATGGATTGGGAGGGGTTATGACCACGGTAATTTGTAGACGCGAGGCTGATATGAAAGCACTGTTTGACATTCCAAAGGAATTTGCGGTCGCTGCTTTGGTTACGCTTGGAACTCCAAAGAAATTTTTAACTAAACTGACACGGCGGCCAGTGGAAGAGTTTACTTTTGTCGATAAATTCGGCGGTCCGACCCTTGGGGCGCCAACTAGGTAGCGATTATCGGATGGCAAAGACGATCCACGCCAGATAGACAATTATCAGTATCCAGCCTTCTGGCTTGGCTAATCGTCTTGAAGAGGAGAGGAAGAAAAAGGCTACGAATGATGCCGCGGTCATAAAGGCAATTTCGTAAGAAAGATTCTGAATGTCAAGTTGACCTGGCGAAATCAAGCCCGCCACCCCTGCAACCGCAGTTGAATTGAATAGGTTGGCTCCAAAAATATTGCCGATAACCAGGTCGCTGTGCCCTCTGCGTGAAGCTGCTACCGCGGTGACCCACTCCGGAAGGGAGGTACCAAGAGCCACAATGGTGACACCAATCACTGCCTTTGACACGCCCAGAGATTGCGCCACGCTACTTGCGGATGAAACAAGGAGATCTGCGCTAGCTAAAACAATGACTAGTCCACCAGCCATTATGGTGATGGCTTTAGCCAGATTCCAGGGATAGCTCTCCTCGACCTCCTCGGCCTCCTTTTCAATTTCGGAGTTATCTGGTTTTTTGCGAAAACCTTTCAATGTGACGATGATGAAAACTGCGAGGAGGAGGAGAAGAATGGCGTACGCGAGCCTATCGTGTACGAAAACTATAGCTATCCCAAAAATGGTTACCGCGAATAGTTGGGAAATGCCTTCCCGTTTGAGAACAGAGGATGCTATTTTTGGCGCGCTCATCACTCCCAGTGTTCCTAACACTAAGGTGCTGTTCACCACGGTGGATCCCATTACGCTGCCGATTCCCAGTGAAATGTTATCGTGAACGCTTGCCAGAGTTGCGGTCATGAGTTCCGGTAGTCCAGTGCCAAATCCAATGACCACGACGCCAATAACAAGTGGTGATATGTTGAGAAGCTCCGCGGTTCTGGCGGCGCCGATTACAAACCGGTCGGCACTGAAGGCAATAGCAATTAGCGCCACCACGAGCATCAGTAGGTGTTCTGTCAACCTAGCAATCCACTGTCTCGAACAGCATTTGCGTCAAAGAACTATCCTTTTGCCGTTTGGGTTCCCAGAAACAGGAATTCGGATATTCTCAGATATTCTACGGTTGCAAGGCTATTTCGGAGTTCATTGAGAGGTAGTTTTGCCGCAGGGGAATTCTAAAGTAGTAAATAGCACTTTGTTCTATTAGATGTCGAGGTGCTTCGGCGGGGGAAAGTTAGAGATGGTTTTCCGGTGACCGGAAGGCTCAGTATTAGGGTAACTCGGGGGACAGTGATTGGGTGATTTTGTCGTATTGCTGAGAGGGGTAAACGTCGGTAAAACCAATCGTATTTCGATGGCCAGTCTGCGGGAAGCCCTTGGACGGGCTGGATTCCAACAGGTGAGAATCTACCTGCAAAGTGGGAACATTGTTTTATTGTCGTCCCTCAGCGAACTTCAAATCAAAGATGCGGTGGAAGATATTCTTCGAAAGCAGTTTCAGCTAGATGTCCGGGTGATAGTAAGACAGTCATCTGAAGTGCGGGCATTGTCCCAGTTGAACCCGTTTTCTTTAGATGAAAGTGGAAAAGGAAATCTTTACGTGACCTTTTTGTCGCAAGAGATCGACGAAGAGTCCGTTCGAGCTCAAATCAAGGTTAAAGACAGATCGGATTTGTTTTATATCAATGGCAAGGAGGCATTAATATACTGCTCTGGTCCATATCATCTGACAAATCTGAGCAATTCCTTTTGGGAGCGGGTAACTAAAAGTCCTGCGACGACAAGGAACTGGAATACGATA
>JABEUP010000023.1 GCA_013044365.1 Acidimicrobiaceae bacterium | reverse complement strand
TCCGATCCAGTCTCCACCAGAAATTTTTACGAGAATGATCGATTTCAAATCCTTCGATGCTTCAGAAATGTCACTTTCGTCATATCTTCAGATGCGCTCCGCCGGTGACACCGAGTTCACCGCACTGCCTATTTTTCCTTCAAGGGTGTTCCGCCATGGCTTCATTTTTGTACGCGACAAAATTCAAAAACCCAAGGATCTTGAAAACAAGACCGTTGGGGTACCTGAATACTGGCAGACAGCAGCGGTATGGATCAGAGGTATCCTTCGTCACGAGTACGACGTGGACATCAGGACCATCAACTGGAGAGAAGGCGGAGTCGATGTTCCTCTTTCTCCCCAGGAGCGATCGTCAAGGGAAAGTGCCGGAGGATTCAGGCCGGAAATGCTTCCCGATGGTCAATGTCTGAGCCAACAACTGGCGGCAGGAACTCTCGACGCCGTTATTGGGGCGAGAAAACCAGCATCTGTAGGCAAAGCACCCGGGCTAGCAAGATTATTCCCCAACTATAGAGAGGTGGAGCGGGCATACTTTCATCGAACTGGCATTTTCCCGATAATGCATACGATGGTGATACGAACCGAAATTTACCAACGACATCCCTGGGTGGCAGAAAGCCTTTTCAAGGCACTTTCTGAGTCCAAGCGCATTTGTCTCAAGCAAATGCATTTCACAGGTACGATCAAGTACACACTGCCGTGGCTCTTTGCTGATCTAGAGGAGATCGACGACATCTTCGCGGGTGACCCTTGGCCATATGGATATACGGCAAATCGTCACATACTCGAAACCTTTGCGGATTATCTCTACGAACAGAACTTTGTCACACAACCGATAGAGATCGCCAAGTTATTCACCCCAATACTGGACAGCACACAATAGTAGGTACCGCGGATTTTATCTTCTTGTAACTATTCGGCCAACCTCGGAGAGTCCAGTTCCTAGCTTTCCAGCACCAATCGTTCGTGATGGCTCGCCAGGACTGATAGCGCAAGTCCTAATACGCCAATATCACGCAGAACAAGATCAGATAATCCTGCGGTAACGGTTAAACTGATGACAATTTCCAACATGGTTATACTTGCGATGCCGGCAAGAATACGTGGCATGATCCCGACAACCAGGCCCACTGCCAATATGCACAAGATCACTCCGTGAACCAGTACCAGCAATTGAGAAATCTGCGATGTGGGCGGCAGGAACGGAACGTAGCCAGTCCAAATATTGGGTGCCACCAGCTCATGATAACCAAACCATGCCAAAACCAAGCCTAAAATAATTCGTGAAAGTGCAGTTACCCAAGGTACCATCGAGTCAATTGAGTGGGTCTGGTTCGAACCTGATCCTTTGCGGTTCACCTGCCTGGCACCCGTTCTTACGCCCAGGTTGGACCTTTGCATCGTCTTATCATCTTGAATCGTTCCCATCACGTGTGTACCATTATTTCCCGGTCCGAAAAAATACGTTGCAACGACGACCTGATCACTATTCCACAATCCTTCCTTGAGAATTTGTTACGATAATCCCGTCATCGCCAGCGTTATAGTCGCTAGTGCCCGAGTCATCACCCAGGCTCGTCTCCACAAAATAAACCGAATCACCTTTTGGAAAAGTGGATGTCTGTGGCGCTGAGGACGAGCCCGGTACAGACACAGACACAATCTCATTGCTTCCAGACAGCTTGACGGAAATATTGAATCCTGCCGTCGCGGTCTTTGCCTGTGAACTTTCAGGGCCCGGATATATCCGATATGACACACTTGCATACTGAGTAGACGAAAGCAGTGGTCCAAGTTTTGGAGCAGTGGTCGACGTAGTGGAGATCTGTAAACTAGAAACACTGGTTGAGCCAGACGTCGTGGTAGTTGTCGACTTTGCCACAGATGGTGCCGTGTTCGCAGCAGACACTGAGAGGGACGAGCCTGCGGGCGAGATACCTCGGCCATAGCCGTGTATTGCAAGCCCAACCGAGCCAACGGCAGCAATTGCAAGCACTACCCCACCATTTCGGCCAATCTTTTCACTGCCAATGCGCAATTCGAAGCTCCCTAAAAAATTAATTGCATACTCTAAGAAACCAGAACTTAGTCATCATCAATAAGAGATAGATAAGCCAGCGCCAATTTAGCTTGAACCTCCACAATTCATGGATCTGGCACTCAAGCTTGGGTTATTTTAACATTAGCTTAAGAATATTCTTGCAGATCTCACCGCTCTTAGAGGCTGGGATTTCTTCAGCCAGACCACTCCCACCTGCCAACTCGAGCGACGGATCTGGCGACCCGACTGGATTCAGCGGAGGATAGCCGTTAGAAAGATTCTCAAATATCCCTAGTACTGAATATAGATTTTGCTGCCACGTTTATTCATCCGGGACAATACTGACGATCAGCAGCTAATAGGAAGTAGCCAGAACTATTGATGACCCGCCGTCGATTTTTATGTCTGCGCCGGTTACATAACTGCTCAAGCTAGAGCCTAAAAATAAAATAGCTCCGACGTAATCTGACAGCGTGCCCCTTCTCCTCAGAGGGATAGGGCTGACATCATATCGTCTCCCAGATTCCACATTCGACGCGGAACCGGGCGCCTCAAACCAATTGCGCAATGGAGTCGGTGTTTGGCCCGGACTGATAGAGTTGACTCGAACTCCCGAAGGGCCAAAATCGACGGCGAATTGCTGGGTCAAACGCTTGACCGCGGTCTTTGATACCCCGTAAAGCATTGCACCAGGACGAACACGATCGCCCACTATTGAGGAAATGAAAACAATACTGCCTCCGCGCTCACTCCGGCACATCGCTGGTCCGAATGCCTGTGCAATCCAAAATGACCCTAGTACGTTGGTTTTTAGGATTGTTTCGGCTTGCTCGACAGTCACTTCTTCAATCCTTCCTCTAGATTCCCCCACTCCTGTGCAATTAATAACCAGATCTGGCGCCCTCTCGTGGAGGTCCATCACTTGAGCAGCGAGGGACCGCACCGAATCCTGACTGCAAACATCGCAGGCCAATATATTGCCGCTGGCGAACGCACCTTTATTTGACGAGGACTTATCCGGTATCCTTCGTCCCGCTACAACAGTGACGCCTAGCGCCTCCAAAGCAATTACCGCAGCACCACCGATTGCACCTCCGCCTCCGACAACAACCGCAAGTGTGTTGCGATCGAGGCCAGGCAATGAAACAGTCTTCCAATCGATCTCAGATTCGAACAAGCCAGCCCCCTGCTTCGCTAAGAACTACCGAGCATGATGACAACTTACTTCAGCATTTTGAACTAAAAGCTACCATCACATTGATTGGGAAATAGTCATACCAACAAATTGACGGGCGCGGAACGCAAAAGAAACTGTGACAATATGACGCTTTCGGGCAGGTCGCCACTTGGGAGGATACCCCGACCTACCTGGTTCGCCTGGACATGGCCACGCTAACTATGAAGGCAGATCTTCGCCACGCAATCTGTCACAAATGTTTCCCTTGGATCTTGCAGTCTGATTCAGTGACTGGATTCCTTGCCAACCAGTTTCCCTCAATTACTGACTTTAACACCTTTGCGGCCGAATGCTCGATATCGCGGGTGGCCGTCAATAGAATAAGGCGTCCAGAACCGGCGCTCCTGATTAACCCATCAATCAGAGACCGCTGAGCCGGAGTATCCAGTTCGACAATGTATTGACGGGAAAATTCCTCAAAACGCCCAACGTCATGACCGTACCATTTGCGCAACTTAGTGCTGGGACCGATATCCTTAGCCCATTGGTCGTAATCCACTGCATCTTTCGTCATGCCGCGCGGCCACAGACGATCCACCACAACCCTGTAGTCGCGAGCCAAACGGTTGGGATCTTCATAAACTCTCGCGATTGCGACGCTAGGTGAAACCATTTATCAACCGATTAAAATCCCAGACCCATCGCTGTATCTGGATTCATCATTGACACATCCCACGGAGGGTCCCAAACAACGTCAAGATTTACCTTTGCCCTATCTTTAAGTGCAAAACTAACAGAGAGTTGCGCCATGTCAGGGAGGTTCTCAGAAGCCGGACAGCCAGGAGTGGTGAGCGTCATTTTAATGTTTACAGTGTCGCCATCTTTACTTACGTCATAGATAAGTCCGAGCGAAACGAGGTCGATACCAAGTTCAGGATCGTATACCTGGCTTAGCGTGCTCCAGACAATACCAATTATCTCCTGGTCTTCAGATTCAGAATCGCCAGATCCCTTAGTTGTCAAGGTTACATTTTCGGCCATTATTACCTCCTAAAAGTGACTTGCCAATCACCGTTTCCTATCGCAACCGCGTCATAGGTAAAACCCTGAGAGGAGAGAACTCCCTCCAATGGGATTGGCTCAAAAGGAGCCAGAATTATGAGCTCCTCGTTGTCGGTAAGGCCTGCGACAGTAGCCATTATCTGGTCAAATGGCTCTTCGCCTGCTGCAATGATCGGACGTGCATCCAATGTAGCCACTAAAGTTCCTCCATCTCAATACCCGATTCCCAGGTTGACTATTTTTCTAGTGTTTACTAGAATTATATTACACCCAATTTACATGCCCGGTCAATTAGAGTCTTAGAGTTGTGATGGCTCGACCTTATTTCTAGCTAGAAAGTAACGTGGAGGGACAAAATGGGATATATAACGAAAAATAATCCAAGAGGTACGTGGTGACAGACAAAATCCCCGCTACTGCAAACCTGGGATCAATCCCACCGCTTAAGGTTTCCGGCAACACGCCGCCCCCATCAATTCCGTTAGCCTTTTTTGCAGCAGCATTCCTAGGGTTGATTGGCTGCGGAATTGCACTTATTATCGCACATAACCAAGCCGTCGCTGATCCTACCAGTGATCCCACTGTGGCCGCCGCTCACTTAGGAATGCTGGCAACGCTTTCCATGGGACTACTGGGAGCAATACACCAGTTCACTCCTGTTGTTACTAATCGCCCTCTTCGTTCGACGTCACTTTCCAAAGCAACTTTCCTCTGCTGGCTAATAGGCGCCTGGTGCCTGCCGCTTGGAATCGGGACTCGACATGAAGCAGTAGTTGAAACGGGTGGCGTTTTTGCGGCAGCGGCGATCGTGCTGCTGATTATTAATCTCTGGTCACCGTTGGGAGCCAAGGGCAAAGGAAATCCTGTTATTGGTCTTCGCTTTGCCGTAGCCGGCTTCGCCCTAACCGCATGCTTTGGCGTAGTCTATGTCTTTGATCGCCAGGGAAACTGGTTCGACCTGAGCGGCCATGTGGTACTGGCCCACGCCTCTATCGGGTTGTTTGCCTGGCTCGGACTTACTTATGTAAGTGTCGCCGAGCGTCTTTGGCCTATGTTCTTCTTGGCCCATATACCAGGCAAACGACGCGCCGGATTTATTGCCGTGTCAGCCATACCCCTGGGGGTAGCGCTTTTATCCCCCGGCCTTTTATTCAAACTCACGGCATTGGCCTGGCTGGGAGGCGCAGTCGTAGGTGTTGGGCTTGGATCTCATCTAACCTCGCTGGTCCTGCACCTCACCCATCGCAAGCGAAAGATCGATCTGTATTTCATATTTGTTATTACGTCATCGGTGTCGTTGTTAGCCGGAGTCGCTCTTGCCATATCCGCTGCACTCACCATCGGCAGTCACCAGCATCTCGGAATCATGTTGGCGGCAGCCTCGATCACAGCCTTCGGTGGTTGGATACTCGAGGCATTCGTTGGCCACATCCACAAAGTGATTCCATTCGTGGTCTGGTCCATGTTCCGCTCCCGCGGAATCAGTAAAAACCTGTCTGGTAACCAGCTTATGTTTGGAGACCTATACAACCACTCGATCGCCGCGGTAGTTTACGGAATTGTGACTTTGGGAATTGCCTCGACCTGCTTCGGATTCGCCGGCTCGATATCGGTATTCCTTGTCATTGGAGGTTCCCTTCTGGCACTTTCAGGGATACTGCTTGCAGCGAACCTCTCGATAAAGTCAGTGCAGATGCTAAGACTAAATACCCAAAAGAGCTAGGTCGCATTAGAGATGAAAGGCGATACACCAGCCAATAGTGCTGGTGTATCGAGTGAGAGGCGTAGAAAAAAATAACCGTTGCCAGCTACAAACCGGCGGGACGCCCTATACGCACACGCCATGTTTTGGGACCGCTCTCTAAGTAATCCCAAGTAAATTGGCCCTTGTATTCCGCCTCGAACTGGTATTGAAGCGGCTTTGGGTCATGGTCATTGATAAGCAGGAATCCCTTGCCCGGCGTCAAATTCCTATAAGAGGCAAATATCTCTGAATGCCTCTGAGCTGGAGCAAGTGAGCGAACATC
>JABEUP010000174.1 GCA_013044365.1 Acidimicrobiaceae bacterium | reverse complement strand
GGATAGTCCTAACTCTTTGGCAGCAGCCCCGACTCCGCGCTGCTCGACTACTGTCGTCGAAACCATTAGGCGATACAGTGTCAAATCATACATGGGTATATTCTGGCACTTCCAGGCTGAACATTTAGGAATCTAGGTTGGTTAATCCAGCCGATCGTTATTCTCACCCCTCGAACTTACCATGTGCCGCTTCCGAATCAATGTGCCCACCTGGGGCCGCCCTCGGACCCTTCATCTTGATTGCTAGTTCTTCTAGGGTAGCTACATGGATATCTATTGACGTTATTGCCGCCGCTCCTAACTGTATAACTTTTCAGGATTTGTCCGAATTATCATTACCGGATTCAATTACCGCCTGAAGGTTTATCCAAGAAGTTTATTTGCTTTCTTTTTCAGCAGTTAACTCGCCCTCAGTTGTACGGTAGTGCAGATGACGTACTTCGCTGGCTTGTGCGAATTGCTTGAGCATAGTTCCAAAAGGATGACGCGAATCCCTGTATGCTTTATAGGTTCGCGTGAGTGTTTCTCCGTGGTCGAGATGGAGCTCACGATCACCAACGCCCGCAAAGACTCTTACTATCAATTCGTCGTCTGTGCAGTTGACTCCATATTGCTTGCGCACCTCTTGGAGCGTGGGTTCTTCGCAGGCCGCTGATAGCTGTTTACGTATTTCAGTTGTCCTGCTGCGGCCCAAAATAATATCACGGACATTTTGATCCATAACTTCTACCGCCTCGCGTCCCCAGTGACCCAGCGCATATTCTATAATTTCATCGGTTACTGTCCCGTAGCGTTCGCCGGTCATGACATTGATTGCAGCCTGGGTAGCTACGAATTGCGACAGGGGAGTAACCATGATCGGATATCCAAGCTCTTCTCTTACCCTCGCAGTCTCTTGCAGGGTATCTGGAATTCGGTTTCCCATTCCTGCTTTTTCGAGTTGAAAGTGTAAATTGGATATCATGCCACCTGGCACCTGATGCAGATAGAGTTCCTGCTCGAATTCGTTTGGTCTTCCCTCCGGCAGTCCTTCTTCTTTTGCAATATTAGAGAAATGGTCCCGTACTCTCTCTAGGGGACTGAGGTCTACTCCGACGTCAAAACCCTTAGCTCTAAGATTATCGACAACGTTAAATACCGAAGGCTGTGAGGAGCCATTGGCAAGAGGCGGGACTGCGGTGTGTATTGTGGTCATGCCAAGCTCAGCTGCAACAATGACGTTATAGGGCGCCAGTCCGTTATTGCAATGTGCGTGGAACTCTACCGGGATCTCACCTGCTTCACGCAGTACTACTGGAATAATCTGACGGGCAACATCTGGAGTCAGAAGGCCACCGACATCTTTGAAACATATCTTCAAAGGATTGAGAGCTGCTGCTTTGCGGGTTCTCTCGGCATAGTACTCGAGGTTGTGTCGGGGTGAAACCGAATAGATGACGTTGATGATGCTCTCGAAACCCATGCGTCGAAGAATTTCATAACCTGCCACGCTATTGTCAAAGTCATTCCAGGGGTCAGAGGTTCTGGTAGTTGAGATTCCGATGTCTCTCAATTTCCCTAGATATAGTTCGCCGATACACAATGGAACGTTTGAAAAAGTAGACCCGATCCCTCCATGGAGTCTCAGCGCAGTATTTTTGGCTAGAGCCGCACCTTCTCGAAGCCAAACCCACGGGTCTTCCTTGAGGTCTCGGACTGAGCGAGAGAATTGGGGGGCAGTTACCATAAATTCAATCGCTTCAAAGCCTGCTGAGTCTAGGTCTGGCATTGCCGGAAGCATCATTCCTGCGCGCATTCGAAGCGCCCAAAGACTCTGGGAGCCATCGCGCAAGGTGGTGTCCACCAATTTTACTGTATTGGACATTATTATTTGGCGCCTCTCCTCGAAATCAAAACCTAATCGAAAACGTAGTTAATGCGGATCGTTCTCGGCTGTATTCAACCGTTCTCCCTAAATACTTGGCCGGCAAACGAGACTATATGGATGATCCCGTTAATGCGAGACTGGACGGCATTGGCGATATCATCAGTGCCTTAGAGAATCCACCGTCAGTTGTTTTGCCTCGCCATTTGATCGATATTGGAAGCTGGGAGTGGCAGCATGAGGCGAAGTTTGGCGGGTCGACTTTGGTGATCCCATAGGTTCTGAGCCCGGATATAGACGGGTGGCGGTTGTAGTTTCCTCTGACCGTTTCAACCGCTGACGCGTTGCAAAGGTAGTTATTACGGCAATTATGAGCAATCTTAACTTTGTACAAGCTCCGTACTGTCATCTGGATAGCTGGCCGTTGGATCAGCCACAGTAGTTGTTTTGAAGAGCCGTGGTGAGACTCCGGTGATGCCAAGGTCTCTCATACGCCGTGCAACGGTGTTGTGGCTGACAGCTGCTCCGATTCCATTTAGGTCAGCGGTGATACGTGGTGCGCCGTAGATGCCGTGTGAGCTGCGGTGGAACCCAAGGATCATTATCTCGAGTTTCGCCCTGTGACACTTGGATAGCGACATCGTTGTTTGAGCCTGTGACCACCGGTAATAGCCGGATCTGGAGACTTCAAGAAGCCTTGCCATGCGAGTGATTTCAAAGTTCGCGCGCTCGGCCTCCATCAACGCAAATCTTTCTTGTTTGCTTGAGTTGCGGCGAAGTACGCGGCTGCTTTTCCCAGGAAGGCTTTGTCCTTCTGAAGTTCTGCAAGTTCACGGCGAAGCCGAATCAGTTCGGCCCGCTCTGCTGGGGCAAGGGGAAGTCCGCTTGGGATATCTGTTGCCTCCATATGCCGGCGTTCGTCTCTGACCCACCTGCTGAGGGTGCTTTCCTCAATGGACAGTTCACATGCGACCATCTGTACGCTTCAATCAGAGTCGATAACCCGATGCGCCGCTTCCAGTTTGAATTCCAGTGTGAACTTTCTTCTGCTGATTGCCATATGAACATCCTCTCACCCGAGCTATCGCTCGGATATTTGGGTGTCCATTTTCTTTGGATACACTAAAGCTACGTGATCGCCACCGCGGTATTAGTAATTATCGTTTTTCGCGATTCCCTCGGTTGTTCGGCGAATGCTTGCAAGCATTTGGAGGTTCTGGTCACAGTTGCTCAAAGAGGGTGGCGCGATAGCAGGTATTTGGATGGGATAGATAAGTTCCTCTGGAGAGATTTGACATTCTGAGTCTTTCAGAAAGACTTGTGTGATGGAATATCACGATGTTTAGTCAAGAGCGTGGTTTCGTTTGCTGATATCACCGAGTTCATTCATGGTTCGATGGTAGGAATTAATGCAGCCATTGAGGGGACGGGAGTTCCGATGGTTGCAAGGTATCACTCTTGATGGTAAGGAAATGATATCAAGCGCCGATCGACTGGAACTAGCTAGCCATCCTGGTCTAACGCGAGCGGGCGCTGCTCTTCAAGAGATTTTCGGATCTGGTCCCGCTGCATGTTTTGCGGACGACGATGGATTTATCGTGGCTGGTACTGGTTGCGACCTGGTCGAGCTTCCAGAATAGCCACCTAGTCTGGATATTTCCGATTATACTGCGTCTATCCTCCAACCTAGGGATGTCCTTTGAACGCGACTCATTGGAAGGGAGGAGATCGCGTTAGCATCTAGTTCCCTAATGTTATTATTGGTCGAGACCGAGTGGACGGGATCTGACGTTGGTACTCTCTGGATCACGACAATCTCACAGTCTCGGTCAGATTGTGAGATTGTTGCTTGATATTACGCCGTCTTCTAATTCCCGGGAGGCTGCCTGTGTGCGCTTAAGAGATACTGCGCTTGCAACTGTGCTGGGAAGTCGGACAGACCAGGGACACAGTTACAAATCTCTGGCAGACGCCATATACGGACCACCTGATATCTCGCTCGCTGGTATGACGTTCTGGTACGTCGCAGCCACCCGCATGACTGAAGTTGACGATATTGATCTCGTATCGTGTACGACGCCAGGGGCCATAGTCGTTCCGCTCCTGCTGGCTCTGGCGCAACATGGTTACCTTGACGGGATGCCACAGGAAGAGATTCTAGATCTGATTGTCAAGGGATATCAGGTTGTCACCGGTTTGAGTAGGGCAATCGGAGGCCCGTATCTTCTTGCGGAGGGAGTTTGGCCTACTCTTGCAGTTGGTTCCATTGCGGTTGCAGCCGTTTCAGGGCTGGCGATGGGCTTTGATTTCGACGATATCGAGCGTGCTGTGATTCTGGCATCATACATGAGCCAGGACTCAAATCCTAGGGGGAATTCCCGCGAGGTTATCCTTGCCGGGACCGCTGTAGCAGGTCTCGAGGCAGCTCTGGCTGTTCGCCACAAAATCTTTGTAGCGGAAGACGGTTACCTTGCTCCGTTCCATGCGCTACTGGAGGGCCGCCGTTTAGGTCGACAACCACTTTCCATGTCTGACTTGATCTCGTTTGCGCCGCCGGCAGTCGAGCGGGCGGCTATAAAGCATTTTTGCTCAGCCCGGCAAGTAATGACTGCGGTCGCGGCGTCTCAGTTGTTGACTGCGGGACATAAATTTTCTGTGTCAGACATTGATGCGATTCAGATAGCCGTTCCTCTCGCTTATGCGCGCATGGTGGACAGAGGTGTGGTGGAATCACGCCGGGAAAGCCTTTCCAGTGTCCAATATCAGATAGCCGCTGCACTGTTGGATCCGGTACACCTGATGGATGTTGGGCGACGTCGGTTAAGGACGGACACGGAATTCATCCAGTTGATGAATAAAGTGAATGTGCAGGCTGCACCGGACCTCGATGTTCTCTATCCAATAGCATGGCCAGCTCGGGTCACATTCGATGTAGCTGGACATCGATACCAACATACCAGTGATACAATTCCCGTAGAAGATGAATGTTCTCTTGAGGCCGTTGATCGGAAGGTCGACACCCTGTCCATTGCTCCGAACGCCCTTGATGCTCACACTTCAGAGGTGCTGAAAAGTTTTCCTGGTGTTACTGATAGTCTTGCATCGTGGCGCTCCGTGTCGGACTTGATTGACGGCTATGAACACAATGAGGGGCTGGACTGATGGAGCTAGATTGTACTTCATTCGGAGAACAGAGCAATAGGCCATCGGTATCGGTATAGATATGGTTAACTTTAGACTTCATGAGCCTGATTTGGGCGAACCTAAGAATGGCATTGTTCCAGTCAGAAAGCCTGCTTAACCAGTAGTCGCGGACCGATCTACCCTCCTTCCCAGAAAGGCGAAAGCACTTTATGGATTGGCAGGGATTGTCGCAGCTACCATTTTATGGTAGGTCTTTTCTTCTCTCAGGATCATAAACCCGCTCGTTAGCAGTTCACCGAATGGAGCAATTCAATCGGCACGAACGCTCACTTCCAACTGAATTCTGGGTCGTTTCGTTTTCCAAAGCACTGAACTGTTGGGGGTGTCCTTTGGCTTGTCGCTAGTAATCGGTATTATTGGGGGAATAATAATTGGCTGGTAACGGCGACTGGTTACCATTGTTTATCCATTCTCTCGGACGAACACTCGATCGCTGGCTCAACGAGATCTTGAATCATCATTTGGCTGGTGCATCCAATGGCTCGACTGAAGGTATAAATTCCTGTTTGAAAAAGGTCAAGCGTTGTGGCCACGGTTTCAAATCATTCGAGAACTATCGTCTTAGGGTTCTGCTCCACACCGGTGGAGTTAACTGGCCTAAACGCCCATC
>JABEUP010000173.1 GCA_013044365.1 Acidimicrobiaceae bacterium | reverse complement strand
TCAATAAAAAGATCTGGCTGTTCAAGATTGGCCAAATGGGAGGCATCCGCCAACACGACAAGAGATGAGTTCGCTATCGACTCATAAAGGTAGGCCGCGGTGGCCGGAGGGGTGGCTGGGTCGAAAGAGCCGGCAACCACAAGGGTTGGGGCAACAATTCTTGAAAGTTCGGGGCGCAAATCTGCAGTACTCAGCGCCTCGCACACTCCTGCGTATCCTTCAGGGTCGCACGTATTCAACATCGAAGCGACCACCTCTTTGGCTCGCGGGTTCCTGGAGTCAATTTGTGGTGTAAACCAGCGGTCCGATAAGCTGTGCAAGAGTTCCGCAGGTCCCTTAGACCTGACGAGTGCCGCCCGATCCTTCCAGAATTCAGGTGGTGCAAAATGAGCGGACGAGCATGCAATGACCATTTTTTCGACACGCTCCGGAGCATTGGCTGCGATCCACATCGAAATCATTCCTCCGAGGGACAATCCGCAAATCGAAACCCGCTCCAGACCGAGAACATCCAAGATCCCCAAGGCATCCCGGCCAAGGTCATCTATAGAATACGGGCCTTGCGGCGAACTGCTACCTCCGTGTCCTCGCTGGTCATAGCGTATGACCCGAAAATGGCCTGCCAGAGATGGAATCTGGTCATCCCACATCTCATAGGTCGTGCTCAGTGAATTTAGCATAAGCAGGCATGGGGACCCTTCCGGCCCGTCGATTCGAACTCTAAATCTCACGCCGTTTACGTTTAGCGTCATTAGTTCCATGAATTCACCCACTCTACTATACGCCACCTGCGATTATGTTCCATCCTGCGGAGGCACTCTGCCACTGTGACAAAGCATTGTCAATAAATATCTGAGCTGAGCCCAAATAGGAGAGGGGATTAAACAGCTCAATTCGCTCGTCGTCAGAAAGACTCTCCCGGAAAACGGCCTCCTGGTTTAATTCGTGAATCAAGCTGGATTGGTTTTTGGTGCTGCGCCTGGTTGCATCGCGTACCAGTTCGTGAGCCGCCGATCGTCCCATTCCCTCACTCAGCCTGAGGAGAACCCTCTCTGCCATTACATTGCCACGGCCCAGTTCAAGGTTTCGCAGCATCGCCGCCTCATCAACTACCAGGTGTCTAAGAGTCATGGCACTTCTCTTGGTACTGGTCTCAGCCGTAGATATCAAATCCCTCAATGTCGGCCATTCTGCCTGCCATCCTCCCGCGCCACGCTCGTTCTCTGCTATAAGGCATCCGTAAAGGACCGGCAAAAACCCTTGGACTCTTCTAAAGCAGGCATTTACCAGGATTGACCCGACTGGATTAACCTTTTGTGGCAGTGCCGAGGAACCTCCCCCTAATCCCTGTGACTCCGACAGCTCACCTATTTCAGCCTGGCCTGCCAGCACTATATCGTTGGCGATCTTTGCCACAGCACCGACAATCAATGCAAGCGCCCCACCGAGTTCAGCTATTCGAATTCTTTGGGTATGCCAGGGCATTGCCGGAAAAGACAGACCCAGCAATGAAGCGACTCTCTCGCCAACCAGGACACCACGGTCGTCGAGTGCCGCCAAGGTTCCACCGGCACCACCAAATTGTACAACCAGCTCATTGCGAAAGAACCGTTCCAAAGAGGTTGAGGCCGACACCACTCCACCTAGCCAGTTGGCAGCCTTAAGACCAAATGTCGACGGAAGTGCATGCTGGAACAGAGTCCGCGCAACCATCGGAGTAAGGCGATACCGCTCCGCCAATAATCCGAGCAAGTTCCCGATTTCCAAAATATCTTGCGCAATCAGCCGGATCGCATCCTTTACAACCAGCATGGTGGCAGTATCTAGGATGTCCTGACTCGTAGCACCGTAATGGATCCAGGGTCTGGCAGTCTCTGGAAGCTTGTCGGTCAGTATTTGCACCAGCGGAATAACCGGAGTAGCCCCGTCCCTAGCCTTTCTGCCAAGTTCAGTTGGATCGAGCCCATGGGTTGAAGCAAGTCGGGAAATCTCATTTGCGGCATCAGCCGGAATGACTCCTAACTCACCCTGCGCCCGGGCTATGGCACATTCGACATCAACCATCTTCTGGACCCAATTATGAGCTGAGACAATTGGGTCCATCTCATCCGAGATAAATAGAGGCTCAAATAACCCCTCTGGCCCATCCATCTATATTTTCATTCCCCCGGTATCAACTGTTAATTATCGAACGAAAAGAACTGCGTTTCCGGGCCCCTTGAGGAGTCCTGAAGCCGGACATCAAATCTGTAGGTGCTTTGGGACTCAACCGATGCTAGGAGAGTGGAACGTGCCTGCAAATCCTCGACAGCGTTGAGTAGGGGATCATTAGCATTTGCGTCGGACTCATCGGAAAAATAGACCCTGGTAAATACTGGCTTGAGAAGACCCCGTGTAAAAACCACCATGAATATATGGGGCGCCTGCACTTCACCTGACGCCGCCAAAACAGGTCCAGGCTTGACAGTGTGAATCTTGTATCCTCCGTTTGAATCAGTGAGTCTTCTCGCAAAGCCCACCCAGGATTCGGAGGTGTCCGGAGGAAAATGACCATTCTCGTCCGCCTGCCATATTTCCAGCATTGCGTCGGGCACCGGATTTCCCGCGCCATCGTATACCGCGCCCAAGAGGGTGATGGTACCTAACTGACCTGCAGCAGCAATCTCCTCCTCGGCAATCCATTCGGTTCCAAACTTGAAAAACGGACCGATTGTCTGGGATGGTGTCGCCCCCATTTGACTATTACTCATCATGCCTCCGGAGTTGGGTTGGAGCCGCCCAATACTATGTCCCAACGATATCCAAGAGCAGTCCCCGGAATGGTAAGATCCCAGTCAAAAGCTGAAATGAGACGCGCCAGTACCTTTTTGTCACGTATTGAATTGGCTATCGGGTCGTCGGCGATCAAGGGGTCGCCGGGAAAATACATCTGGGTGATAAGGCGTTGCGTAAACACCGCGCCAAAAAGCGAAAAGTGGACGTGAGCCGGTCTCCAGGCATTGGGATGATTACCCCAGGGATATGCGGCTGGCTTGATAGTAGTGAATCGGTAGCGGCCTTCTTTGTCGGTGATCGTTCTGCCACCTCCGGTAAAATTCGGATCCAGCGGAGCAGCGTGATCATCCACCAAATGTGCGTAGCGTCCAGACGAATTTGCCTGCCATATTTCAACCAGCTGGTTAGGAATCGGTCGTCCATTAGAATCCAGCAATCTTCCTGAAATAACAATCTTTTCACCTAGCGGTTCACCGGCATGCTGGGCAGTAAGATCATCGTCATTTGGGCGGATCCGACTGCTGCCAAAAACGGGAGCGTGAAGTTCGGTACTCCCGGGCCTCAAAATCAACGGCGTCTTGTTGGGACCCCGAAGGGCGGTACTTTGATAGGCAGGATATCGGTAAGGAGGATCCTCTTCAAGGTGAGGCTTTGCGAGAATGGTGCCGCCGGCCATATTTCGTCCTTTCATAAACTGTGTCTCTATTCACCCGCTGAAACTAGCGACCTGATAGCTTCAAGTTCTGTTGCTGTTGGTGGTTCAGTAACTTCTAGTTTTTCTGCAATTCTTAGTTTCCAACCTGTTGATTCTATTACCTTTTGAACGCTGACGTTGGAATGAATATTAGTGAGCACCAGCTCCTTGGTATCCGGATCGGGTTCGAGCAAACCCAAGTCGGTTATCACCACCGTAGGTCCCGCGCCAGTCAACCCGAATCTCCGACGGTCACCTGGTCCTGATCCAAACCCAACCGAAGTAACAAACGGAAGCTTGTCCACAAAAGATTTGGCTGACTGACGCAGCATGATTATTACCCGTTTGGCGGCACCTGCAATCTCGGGAGCACCGCCGGCGCCGGGAAGACGAACGGACGGCTTATGGTAATCGCCGATAACAGTTGAGTTGAGATTTGCGTATTTGTCGATCTGAGCAGCGCCCAGAAAACCTATGTCAATCCTTCCGGGTTGCAGAAGATAGTTAAAAATCTCCGGCACTGAAACAATGCTGTCGGCCGTGTCCGCTAACTCTCCATCTCCGATAGACAGGGGAAGCCTGGTTGGCTTAGCACCAAGTGTCCCGCTCTCATAAATCATTATCAGATCGGGAGCATGAAGTCGCCTGGCAAGGTTTGCGGCCTTTGACGGCAGGCCAATTCCGATAAAACAGATCTGATTATTTCTGAGTTGGCGCGCTGCAGCAATTGACATCATCTCGTCGCTGGTATATTTCTCGGTGGATTCCACCACTACCCTCTAACGCTCATCATCTACTATCCAGTCCGAATACGGAATCTGTGCCATTAGAGCACATTCTCATTCATCCACGACATAAACGTTTGCCGGTCACGGCTTATTCCATCCCAAGCTATATAAAAATCGTTGTCCCGCTGATAAAAACCCGAAGCATAGGACGGCCTGGAGCCGCCCGAAGATTGAGCCACCGCGGTTATAAGCCATGACGGTAGAATCACATCACCAGGCCGCCGATCTAGTTCATCGACAATTTCCTCAACCGTAACCAGCGATCTCTTCCCCGCCAACACGGCTTCCTTCTGAATTCCGGTGATTCCCCACAACTGGACGTTTCCCTTCCGGTCGGCTCGTTGTGCATGAATTACGGAAAGATCAGGATTTATTGCGGCAACTGCTCTAAGCTCCTCGCCGGTGAAAGGACACGATATGGGAGCGACGGTGGAGGTATAAGTATCAAGTCCAGTACCTTGGTATCCACGCATTACAGCAAACGGGAGTCCCGATGCGCCCGCAACAAATCTGTTCGTCAGCCCGGCATGGCTGTGTTCGTCTATCTCAAGCGGGCAGGGCCAGTCATGTTCCACTGCGTCACGCAATCGATGCAGAGAACCGACCCCGGGATTACCGCCCCACGAGAACACGAGCTTGTTCACACATCCCATGCCAATCAATTGATCCGAAATCAAATCAGGCGTAAGCCTGACCAAGGTGAGTTGCTGAAATCTCTGCTTGATAATCTCATGTCCAGCCGACATGGGGATGAGGTGGGTAAAACCCTCAAGTGCGACGGTATCTCCATCGTTTAGGAGACTCCCAATAGCCTCCTTCAATGACACAATCTCAGCCATCAACCTACCTTTATGCCAAATTGGCAGATAATTTAGCCCGTCCGAAGTTACAGCTCGCCTGCGCCGCAATGAAGGGCCTATTTGAGGCAGGTATGTAACCGCCAACTATGGGTTCATTACCAACAATAGTTTTAGAAATATCATAAGTTCCGCAGAATTAATATCGGGTAGGCGACGGAGCGGAATCATTAAATTAGCTTTCGGGCATATTTTTGTGCCGTCATTTCTCCAACCCAATACACCAACAGAAAGGCCAGTTTTGGCAAAAAAGAAGTTAAAGAACTACATTTCTTAACGAAAAGCTTGGCGGGAATAAAAGGATGGTCAGAGATTCTGTCAGGACTAAGGTATTTCCAACTACAAGAACTTGATTATTAAATTGGGAGGGGCTATGAGAGACGCCGTAATTTGTTCACCACTGAGAACTGCAGTGGGACGATTTGGCGGAGTGCTGAGCACAGTCCGAGTGGAGGACATGTCGGCCGCGGTCATCTCCGCCTTGGTTGAGCGGACTGGAATAAGTCCATCCGACATTGACGAGGTGATTTTCGGCCAGGGATACCCAAACGGCGAGGCTCCGGCACTTGGCCGAATCGCGGCTCTCAACGCCGGTCTTGGCATTACGGTGCCGGGATTTCAAGTCGACAGACGATGCGGATCCGGACTCCAGGCAATTGTGACTGCTGCGATGGAGGTTCAGACCGGCGTCGCTGATCTCGTTCTTGCAGGTGGGGCAGAAAGTATGTCCCAAGCTGAACACTATGTACTTGGCTTACGTACCGGCGTCAAGGGCGACTCTGTAGTCATGCACGACCGTCTGGCGAGAGGGCGTGTGACATCTGGCGGCCATTTCTTTGAGGTCCCTGGCGGAATGATAGAAACTGCTGAAAACCTGCGCCGGGATTACAATATCTCACGCGAGGCTCAAGACGAACTGGCTTACCACTCCCACCAACGCGCCGTACTGGCACAAAAAGAGGGCCGATTCGACAATGAGATTGTTCCAATTGCAGTCACAAAACCCCGTGGTGAATCGCTAATTGTCGATACCGACGAACATCCAAGAGCTGACACTACCACCGAGCAGCTAGCGAAACTTCGTCCCATAAGGAACGGAATTGATCCTCAATCCACAGTCACTGCTGGAAACGCCAGCGGTCAGAATGATGCCGCGGCCGTGTGCATTGTCACCACAATGGAGAAAGCCCACCAGCTTGGACTTACGCCCCTTGCCAAACTCTTATCCTGGTCTGCTGCCGGTGTCGATCCGCGGACCATGGGATTAGGTCCTGTTCCAGCGACTCAAAAAGCTCTCTCCAGGGCTGAACTAAGACTCTCGGACATGGATCTAATCGAAATTAACGAGGCATTTGCTGCCCAGGTTCTAGCCGTCACTAAAGAGTGGAAATTCACAAAGTCAGATTTCGATCGGACCAACGTAAATGGATCGGGAATCTCGCTGGGCCACCCCATAGGAGCAACCGGCGGCAGGATTCTTGCCACCATGCTGAATGAGATGCAACGCAGAGGAAGCCGTTACGGCCTGGAGACCATGTGCATTGGCGGTGGTCAAGGTATAGCGGCAGTATTTGAGAGCCTCAAGTAGAAAGGGCCACTTTTCAGGACCAAGCGGCGGTGGTTGGAGCGAGTGCTGAAACTGGGACTAAAAAATTATATTCAACTGAACGTTTTTGGGGTGAATATGGTTGGCCACAGCAAAATTAGCCCAAAATATTGACCCCTTCTACTATTTGCCCAGTTCCCGAGAAGATACAATATGAAAACTCACTAACACATAAGGTGTAATAATTGAAGATAACCGCTACCGAGAGTGGAATCCAATTGGAAATGGATTGGGAAACCATAGCTAATAAAAATAACCTGAGCAGCAGATGATGACCGCCGTTAGCATCCACTCAACACAGTTGGGTGCTTGCGAAACAGTTTTGACTGAGAAGATACCTAGGAAGTAAATGGCCCAATCTCAGATTGGAGAGGTCACTGTCAATGCATAATGCATTGCACAAAGCAGCGACCTGGTTCTTTTGAGGAAGCTGTAACCAAGAATCGGTTCTTGTGGGACCGTAACAAATAGAAGAAAAGTGAAGCGGGACAAAGTATTGGGGGCGTTAGACCTGAAAATGTGCCGGAGCATTATAAGTGTGAAAAGGGGAAGGCAGGGACAATCTCCAAGATCCGGAACTTTCATACCTGGTTTTCTCAATGCTTTGCCCGAGTTGCCAGGCACTTTTCATATTACCAAAGGAGTTAGCCTGTTGTCATCCGGTCAGAAGTGGATTTGCAGGCTGAAATAGAAATTGAAGCTCCGAACAGCTGGGGCGAGAATTAACTACGAAATATGTAATCGAATGACGAATTGGAGGTACAGTTTGATACCTCGTAATTCAGGAGTGATTTGGGGATGAAAGCGTGACTGAAGCGCTCAATATCATTATCGGAGGAATCGTCACAGGGTGCATCTATGCGCTCTTAGCGGCCGGTTTTAGCTTAGTTTTCAGTGTTACAAGGGTATTGAACTTGACACAAGGGGCATTTGTCACCGCCGGCGCATTGATCATGTTTAGCCTTACCCAGCATGCCCACTTTAGTTTGGGAATCGCATTTATAGTAGCACTCATAATGCTGGTGGGTTTAATGAGCCTGTTGGCCTGGGCCCTGGTGCGACCAGCAATGGGAAGAGTCTCGCACAGCAGCCTCCTTATGATGATGGGTGGCCTGCTCACTGCATTTCAGGGCATTTCATACCTCATCTGGGGTAGTAATCCCTATACGCTGCACGCCTTTTCCGGCTCTCATCCCGTAGTCGTATTTGGTGCTGACATCGTTAGTCAGGATTTCTGGATCATCGGAACCGCTGCTGCCGCTGTACTCGTTCTATACTGGCTGCTTTTCAAGACACGTTTTGGCCAGACTATGCGGGCTTCCGCAGAGAATCCTACCGCCACAAAGTTGATGGGAGTCTCGGTGGACCGCGTTGTCGTTCTCGCCTTCGCCCTAGCGACCGCGCTGGGGGTAATAGCCGGTGCAGTCATGGCACCAACCACGTCACTCGACTTCTCATCGATGGCAAGCTTTACCAACGATGGCTTAATCGCCGTAACAATTGGAGGGCTTGGGTCAGTATTCGGCGCTATCGCCGGCGGCCTGGCCCTCGGGATCCTGACAGCCCTTATAACGGGATATGTTTCCTCAGTCTTCGGTCCGGCCATCAGCCTCGGGATCCTGATTCTTATACTTATCCTCCGGCCGGAAGGATTGCTTTCGCGGAGGAAAGGGCGCCGGGCAGACGCTGCTGACAAGCGGAGCGGAAGGCCAGAACTCAAACTTAAGGTGCCTGCCAATTGGACTAAGATCGGCTGGGCGGTACTCGCAGTGGTGCTGTTCTTTGGCCTGCCAAAGATGTTCTCAACCTCGGGTACTTTACACACCATTGACCTAGTCGGTATTTTTGCCCTGGCGATTGTCGGGCTGGAACTGCTCACGGGAGTTTCCGGGCAGGTCAGCCTTGGACAGGCAGGCTTCATGGCCGTAGGTGGTTATGTGTCGGCACTTATGACTGTCAACCATCACATCGCACCAATATGGGGCCTGCTGGCCGGAGTGGTGCTTTCTCTCATCTGCGCATTGATACTTGGTCTGGCCGGATCAAGGGTAAGGGGCATGTATCTCGCCGTCGTTACGCTTGCTTTCGGAATATTTGTGCCATCGGTGGCAACTGGAATGGGCTCAACCGGCGGCCCGTCGGGAATTTCCGGAATACCTCCATTTTCGATTGGCGGCTATGCGTTCAATACTGACACCAAATTCTTCTACCTGATTTTTGTCTTAGTGGCAGTTGCCTTGTACTTCAGTTCTCGTCTGATCAAGAGCCATCGAGGCCGTCTTCTCAAGGCAATGAATGAAGATGACGTCGGCATTTCAGCAATCGGCCTTGACATCCGCAGAGCAAAGATAATGGTATTTGTGGTCAGCGCCGTGATGGCATCGATTGCCGGATCGCTCTACGGAGGATTTTTCCACTTCCTCTCACCTGACATGGTTGGTTCGGGTGTCTCCCTGCAATTAATTACCATGCTGGTGATAGGAGGTACGGTAAGCAGGCTCGGACCGCTAATTGGTGTCACCATCATCACATTCCTGCCTAACCTTTCACAACAGATGGCAAATGTGGGACCTGTAATCGACGGACTGTTGCTGGTAACCTTCCTGCGGTATCTGCCAGATGGCATTGTCGGAGTTCCCATGAGGGCCATCAACTGGCTGAGCGTGAGAAGCGGGCTAAATGCCAGACTGCCTTCTTCAGTACCTGCTAGAGTCGAAGAGGCCGTTTTGGCTGGAGAACCCTCAGCACCGGATCTGGCTCCAGCCGACCCCATATCTGCAGCCAGCGCGCACTCATCCGTTGCCACTGAAGTGATGGCGAAACCAAGAACGGCGCTCGAAATTTCAGAACTTTCCAAGAGCTTTGGCGGGATTATGGCAGTTCGAGACGTTAGTTTCGAACTCGAAGAAAACACCATTGGTGCCCTTATTGGACCCAACGGAGCTGGTAAATCGACATTATTCAACCTGATAACCAATCTCTACATTCCCGACAGTGGTAGCGTTTCATTGTGGGGAGACGTACTTCCGATTTCCCGACCGCACAGAGCCGCTGAACTTGGATTGTTCCGAACATTCCAAACCTCACGTGTTTTTGAGCAGTTAACCGTGGTCGACAACGTGTTATTGGGTGGTACGCGGCTCTCACGCAGTGGAATTGTTTCCTGCGGAATTGGTACGGTTGCAGCAAGGAAAGAAGAGCGCGAGCTTCGCGAGAGAGCCATGAGCATTCTCGTAGCAATTGGCCTTGGCAATCAGGCCTTTGAACCTGCCGGTAATCTTCCGCTTGCAGCTCAGAAGCATCTGGACTTGGCCAGGGCCCTCATGTCTGGATCCAAAGTGTTGCTCCTGGACGAGCCCGGCGCCGGGATGAACGACGCCGAGACTGAAGAGTTGGGATCGATGCTCCTGGCAATCAGAGATGCCGGTCGTACAATTTTGGTTGTCGACCACAACATGGCGCTCGTAATGGGTATTGCGCAAAAGGTCACGGTGATGGACGCCGGGAGGGTAATCGCCAGCGGTTTGCCCGAGGATATCCAGAAGAATCCCGCAGTTATTTCTGCTTACTTTGGCTCTACGGAAGTGCGGTTAACCGATGCTTGAAATTAAAAATCTGTCTTCAGGATACGACGGTCCAGATGTTCTCCACAACATCGATTTAGAGATTGCTCCAGGCTCACTGGTTGCTGTAATCGGCGCCAACGGAGCTGGTAAATCAACGTTGCTAAGAACTATTTCCTCGCTGATCAAATCCCGTTCAGGATCTGTAGCGGTGGATGGTAAGGAGCTTACGAATTCCAGCCCTTCCAGCATTGTCTCCCACGGCATCTCGCATGTCCCTGAAGGCCGGCAAGTCTTTGCAACCATGACCGTCGCCGAGAATTTAGATCTTGGAGCGCATGGCACAAGCAAGCATATCGCGATGGAACGTATCGATAAAGTGATGGAGATCTTTCCAGCGCTCAAGGAAAGGCTGACCAATCCCGCCGGATCTCTGTCCGGAGGACAGCAGCAGATGCTGGCAATAGGCAGGGGACTAATGGCAGAACCAAAGTATCTGCTGATGGATGAGCCTTCATTGGGACTTGCTCCTATTGTGGTCCAGACAATATTTGGTATCCTGCCGAATCTCGCCAAAAGTGGCGTTGGAATACTATTGATTGAGCAAAATGGTCAGATTGCTTTGTCCGTTGCCGACAAGGCAGTGCTGTTGGAGCGTGGAAATATCACCATAAGAGGTACCGGGCAGGAGCTGCTGAAAAATCCGGAAGTGATAGAACGGTATCTGGGCGTGGGCAACTCAATTGGATCTGACCCTGAAAAACAATCGGTGATGTCGGTTCGGATACGTTCAGCCCTTGGATCGGAAGACAGTGCGCTATTCCAAAGAGCCAAGTCAATCGTCAGTTTAAAAGGCTAGCCAAGTCTCAATTCTATTAATAGTTATTCACCAGCGTTGCCGAAATGGATCCTAACCTACTTTCTAGACCTTGGTCGCTGAATCAGGTAAACAATCAAAGCTGTAGATAAAACTGATACCGCCAATGAAAGTCCGATTGCATAGGAGTATCGGACTCCGAACAGTATTCTGCCGATGATTCCTCCAACAACCGAACCAGCTAAACCGACGAGAATTGTATGAAAGATCCCCATCGGATTGGGACCAGGCACAACCAGGCGTCCCAATGCACCAATTACTAGTCCAGAAACAAGCATCGCGATGATGAGTGTGATCATTTACCCACTCTAGTCCACGGGACAGGATGACCATGGAACGTCTCATCATCTCCTTCGCTGATCCAGCAGGAAGATATTAGGTTCTTCGGTAGAAGGTCTTTCGTTTGGAATACGACGATTTAATATGGAGCGGTAGTGACTTGGGTGGTGCCCGGAGTTGAACTGGCGGCAACCGAAGTAACAGGCTGACCATCCGCGCCCATTACGTACCAATACCCCCCAAAGTGGTTAATTCCTTGGCCATTTGTTTGATCGGGTCCACTATCACCCTTGAATGTATATAGCGGATGACCGCCATAGGTCACCTGCTTAGTCCCGCCGGTACGAGTAATTGTTCCAACCAATGATTTATTGGCTCCTCCAGAAACCGCCGGATTGGCAGATCCGGCCACCGTGACTGGAGGCCAGGTGATTGCGCATGCTCCATAACAGGCCGACGTCTTTGAGGTATCCGGTTCGAACATGTAATACACATAGCCCGAAGTAGACGCCAGAATCTTTCCATATTTTGAATTGATAGTGCTGACAGAAGACACTATTCCCTGGCTGGCACTCCCCGATGATGAGGAATACGCAGATGAGCTGGTGCTCG
The DNA here is from genome assembly GCA_013044365.1 of Acidimicrobiaceae bacterium. Classification (GTDB taxonomy): domain Bacteria; phylum Actinomycetota; class Acidimicrobiia; order Acidimicrobiales; family Acidimicrobiaceae; genus SCQM01. Next base: position 16,109 of record JABEUP010000173.1, on the reverse strand, counting down.
AAGAGCCTCCACAGCCCGCCAGGATCAGCATCAGACCCGCCAGCAGCCACGATTTGGTGATCATGGGATTAACCTTTCGATATCACAATTGAGATTGACATATTTTGCAGCCCTTACTTCTATCATCAATTGTGACCTGGATTTGGGACTATATTTCGTCAGAGGACAGAAATATAGCCGTACCCAAAAATGGGCCATAAAGGATACCAGCCAGTATCTTTAGCTCACGATAACAACGAAAAGATTTCTTGGACCGTGTACCCCCTCCACCCGTTTTAGCTCTATATCAGAAGTTGCTGAAGGACCGGAAATCAGGGTAATCGGATCTGTAATAGTAACGTGGCTAAACAGATTCTTTACCCTCCTCATAACTACCTCTGATCTAACAACGCAGATATGGAAGTCGGGAAGTAGCGTGACGGCTCTGCGGCCTTCGTAGGGCTGACCGGACAACACCAGGGTTCCGGTTTCGGCAATCGCACAGGTGCATCCGGTTATAACAGCATCGATTGACGCAAGCTCATCAAAAGGTATCGAACCATCATCGAAAACAACCTTAACTTCACCGATATTTTGATACCAGGTGGCATCCAGACCAGGCGGTACTACCACGCTCTTAATTTTGTGCTGAGATACCAGACCGGCAATTACCAATGGAAGCTCTCCAGCTTCACTTCTTATAACGCGGGCCCTGTAATCAGCCAACATATCCTCGAAAAGATCGAGTGTATCCTGCGAGCGATTTTGTGGAACTGGTATTGGAGTTCCCGGTGCTCCGACTGTGGCAACCCCGGCACTTAAAGGGGCGCGTATCACAGATTTGTTGGCCAGCGCTGACTTGATCGAATTCAAAACCGTGACTCGTGGCTGGCGGTCCGAACTATTTGCCATTTTTATCCCGATTCCTGCGCCACCAAAGCCGAAAGGTCTCCCGGGGTAACTGGGGAAGTTCGCGCGCCTCGGCCCATTTGCCTAGTGCTCCCGGGGCTGACTTTGACACGTGGAGATGATTTATAAGAACTCGAAATCGCGTAGCTATATTCTGGAGCAGTTCAAACCTGCGTGATGTTTGGAAGAAAAAAGATATCAGCCCGAATGACATTGCCTCGGTCCTAGACCGGTGCCCCTGTGAGATCACTTTTTCACGCAAATGAACTAGCACCTGGGGAATATTAATGCGGACCGGACAAACCTCATAGCATGCTCCGCACAATGTCGATGCCCAGGGAAGCGAAAGCGATGATTCAGTCCCAAATAACTGCGGAGATAGAATCGCTCCAATTGGACCCGGATATACCGAATCATAGGCATGACCACCGGACCGTTCATAGACCGGACAAACATTGAGACACGCGGAACAGCGAATGCATCTCAGTGCCTGGCGACCAATTGGATCAGCCAATACACGAGACCTCCCATTATCCAGGATAACGAGATGGAACTCAGATGGACCATCACCAGGATAGACCCCGGTCCACAACGAAGTGTAGGGGTTCATCCGCTCCCCGGTCGATGACCGGGGCAGCAGCTCCAGGAAAATAGCCAGGTCATCAGGTCCCGGAACTATTTTCTCAATACCCATCACACTTATTAAAACCTTTGGAAGGGTCAGACACATCCGTCCGTTGCCCTCTGACTCTACGACGCAAACGGTGCCTGTGTCAGCCACAGCGAAATTGACTCCAGAGATTGCGATTTTGCTGGAGAGAAACTTCTGCCTTAGGTACAGGCGTGACGTTTCGGCAAGTTCGGCCGGCTCATTACTTAGAACTCGCCCCTGGGCAATTGTTCTCTGGAAAAGATCCCTTATCTCGGACCGGTTTTTATGGATCGCAGGAACAAGTATGTGCGAAGGCTTGTCATGAGCAAGTTGGACGATCAACTCAGCCAAGTCAGTTTCAAACGCGGTAACTTCGTGCTGGGCAAGAAATTCATTGAGGCCCAGCTCGTCGGTAGTGAGCGATTTGACCTTTATTACTTCAGTCTCCCCGTGCCCTTGAACCAGCGATAGAATGATTTGGTTTGCTTCAGCCGAATCTCTTGCCCAGTGAACAATACCGCCCGCGGCGGTAACCGACCGTTCCAGCTGCATGAGATAGCTGTCTAAATTGTTCAGTATCTCATCCCGGACATGCTCCCCCTTCCGTCTCAGCTCCTCCCAATCCTCCTTTTCTCCAACTACTCGTGCCCGCTTCTCGCGGATAGCTGAAGTTGCCGCCTTCAAATTGGCCCTTAGCTGGCTATTGTTGATTTGGCGAACTGAACTTGAGGGAAATCCAATCTTAGTTTTGACCATCGGTACCCTCTATGGCCTCTAGCCCATGCGCCAAAACTTCGGCTAGGTGCATCACGGATATTCCGGTATTGTTACGCCTCAGAGCGCCGGATATGTGCATCAGACATGAGTTGTCGAGTGCAACCACAGTTTCTGCCCGTGCGCTGACTATATTTCCAACCTTGTCAGCCAGTATCGCGGCCGACATTGCTGAGTTCTTTATGGAAAAAGTTCCACCAAAGCCGCAGCATTGTTCCGCATACGGTAGAACAACCAACTCCAGTCCCTTCACCGCGCATAATAGTCTGACCGCCGAGTCATAAATGTGCAGTGACCTCAACGAGTGACAGGTCGGATGATAGACAACCCTATGGGGGTATGATGCACCGACATCGGTGATTCCCAGCACATTTGTCAGGTACTCCGAAAACTCAAAGACCCTGGGAACCAATTCCTCAGTTCTGGCAATCAGTCCCGAATCGTGCGTTCTCTCCGCGAGATCCTGGTAGTGTTCGCGAATCATTGCTGTACAAGAGCCCGACAAAGCCACAATTTCTTCCGATGCTTCAAAAGTATCGATGAAATTTCTCATAAGAGGAATCGCCCCCGATGCAAATCCGGTGTTTATGTGGATTTGACCGCAACATGTCTGTTTTCTGGGAAACTCAACTTTAATCCCAAGACTGTTTAATACCACTTCGGCGGATTTGGCAGTCTTTGGATACAGCGTGTCGTTGAAACAGGAGACAAATAGTGACAGGGTCCGAGCCATTTGAACCTCAGCTTCCTGTTGGCAAAAACTCATAAACTAACAATCACGCCAAATGGGCATGCGAAACTAGGAACCTACTGATTAGACCCGTACATCAATCAGCTCCCCGAAAGACAACCAAAGTCTTATCATATCATCAACGATAGAGTCCAGATTCCTAAAAATCCAAGGTGGAATTCCGCTCAACCCGCGGGCTCCTCCGACTCGTCTTACCCTAAAGTAACCAGACGGCCCAAATTCAAAAAGTTCATCAGATCTGATAATTGCTGGGTGAGGACTATAAATCTATTCAATACCAGTAGAACCCCAAAGAAAATCAATGCCACAGACGAAAGAGTGGTAATTACGGAGGAATGCCGACGTATCCATCCAAAGGTGCTTTCCAGCTTTGAAAACCCGAGCCCTGCCGCCAGAAATGGTACTCCGAGACCCAGTGAATACGATGCCAGAAGGAGGCCTCCCTTGACCGCCTGACCCTGTACAGCGGCAATTGAAAGAACAGAAGAAAGTATCGGACCTATGCAAGGGGTCCAACCGAGTGCGAACGCCATCCCAGCAATTGGTGCGGCAAATGGCCCAAGCGCCTTCAACCGGGGGTGGAATCTCTTCTCAGAATAGAATATGGGCATATTTACGCGTTGAGATAGCCAAAGGTAAGCCCCCATGACAATTAACACAACACCGGAAATTCGTGTCAACAAGACCCGATCACCGTAAAGGATCTTGCCGGCCGAAGTCGCGGCAAGCCCCAGAATAATGAATACGGTGGAAAAACCGATTATGAAAAGTAACGTTGTACGTACTGTCCGGGCCGCCCTGGTACGAGTAACCGTACCGATACGCAATTCAGCCACGTCAATACCGGTCACAACCGACAGGTATGCCGGAACCAGAGGAAGCACGCATGGAGAGAGAAACGATATTATTCCGCCCCCAAAGGCGACCACATATCCAGCTGCAAAAGACATAGATACACTTTAGCCGTGGTCAAATTGAGTTGACTGTACGCTGGTCTTTCGACAGCACCTTATAAAAGGAGCAGTACGTGGAAGGGATTCGCAGGGCTCTTCTGATTGTGGATTTGCAAAATGACTTTTGTGAAGGCGGGTCTCTGCCAGTCAACGGGGGAGCAGAGATCGCACGTAAGGTCAACCAGCACATCCAACAGTCTGCCAGGCTTTATGACCTCATTGTTGCAAGTAAGGACAACCATGTTCGACCTGTGGGCCATTTCTCAAGGCACCCTGATTTTTCAAGCACTTGGCCCGTTCACTGCATCTCGGGGACTGCCGGAAGTGAATTCCATCCCTCATTAGATTCAAGCCTTATTGATCAAGTGGTTTATAAAGGCGACTACCAAGCTGCATATTCGGCTTTCGAAGGTGCCACCGAGTTAGGTGAATCCTTAGTCAACCTGCTCGAGAGAAGAGAGATCGAAGCACTCGCAATATGCGGAATAGCGACCGACTATTGCGTACTGCATAGTGCAATAAGTTCCCTTGAGTTTGGATTTCCAACTACAGTATTCATCAACTTGACCGCCGGCGTGTCCGTTGAAGGCTCGATGGAAGCTTTAGAGGAGTTGCAAAGCAGAGGAGCAAATCTAGATTATGCGGTCGACATCGATTAATGGTCTGGCACGCCCTGTGCGAAAAAGCTCGGCTCTCAGAGAACATTTCACAAGTAAGGCCTGTAGATTCGCATCTGACCACAGTCAGTTCAATATCATATGACATTCCCATCCTAGAATGATCGTGTTACGCTGTTCTTCCGTCAGAGTGGCCAGCAGACCCGGTGGTCTTTGTGGCAGAGGGAAGGAAGCTCCTATTGCAACTAGATATTATCGGCTGTGCCGGATCCTATCCAGCCCCACATTCAGCCTGCTCAAGCTATCTGGTCCGATCCGGAATGACCTCGATTCTGTTCGATGCCGGCAACGGATCGCAGACGAATCTTTATTCCCATATTGACCCAGCCGATTTGGATGCGATAGTTATCAGTCACGGACATAGCGATCATTTTGCCGACTTAGTCGGCATTTACCACTATCTCAAATACGCCAGTGCGCCAAAAAGCCCGATCAGTATATTCGCGCCAGAAGATGTCTTCGATAAACTTAAATATCTTCTAAAGCCCGGACTTCTTGACAGCACAATCTTCGCGCTAAATCCAACGCGTCCAAACTCGGAGGCAGTCGTAAACAACATATCGTTGCGATTCTTTGAGGCCAACCATCCGGTACCTACGTTGATCACCCGGATTTCAGACGGCAATTCTACAATGTGCTACGGAGCCGACGGCGACGTCAATGAACACCTGGAGGCCGCATCCGAAGGTGTTGATCTTCTGCTTGGGGAATCAACCTGGGTTGAACGTGGTAAATCTTTTCCAAAAGGGCTTCATCTCGATGCCCGCTCGTTGGCTTTACTCGCGCGAGGTGCCAACGTTAAAAGCGTTGTGATCACCCACATCGCGTTTCCAGCCGACAAAATAAAAATCCTTGAGATCGTCCGGCAGAATTACTCCGGTAACCCAGAACTGGCACGGGAAGGTTCAGTATTTCATTTCTAACAATTTTCAGACCCAAGACCGGCAATAAAAAATAACACCCCGGCCAGGTTCAACACCTGCCAGGGATCCAATTATGAAGCAAAATTATAATTACGAATTTAGTATATATTTCACAGACAATTTAAGGAGAGCGAATTTGGGCCAAAGCGCTCAGGCACAGGATCGAGTCCTAACACTCCCGAATGTAATCACTCTGATTCGAATACTGATGATTCCCGTCTTCGTATATTTAGGCTGGGAACGGAACCGCCTAATTTTGACCGGGCTTCTCATGGGCGCAATTGGTGCAACCGACTGGATAGACGGTTACCTGGCCCGCAGGTTAAACCAAACTTCGACGATCGGAAAAGTGATAGACCCCTCCGCGGACCGTTTACTTCTGATTGCTGCCGGTATAGTAGCGTTTCACCTTAGCCTTATTCCGACTTGGCTCCTAATTGTCATATTCGCTAGGGAGATAGCAGTATCATTGGTAGTCGCAACAGCGGCACTGAGATATAAAACGCGGCTCGATGTCGTATATTTTGGTAAGGCTGGCACGCTTCTCATGATGTTTGGCCTGCCATTCTTTATGTTGGCCGGAGCTGACACAATCTACCTGAGCGACTTCAGAGTCCTCGGATATGTCTTCCTAGTCCCCGGATTGGTAATTTTGTTCTTTGCATTGGCAAGCTACTGCCAAAAACTTCTGTCGCTTAACGTTCCGGTACAACAGTAGAATGCCATCCCCAAACCAAATTAGGAATGCTCGGCATTAATTCTGAGTTTCACATCGACATCTGACTTCTTCCCTTATTTAAAGTAGTAACGTTTTATACATGTCACAACCAGAGAATCTGCTGTTCACCAACGATCATGAATGGGTAAGGGTCGAAGGAGGTAACGTCGTAATTGGTATCACTGATTACGCACAAGAAGCTCTCGGTGATGTTGTTTTCGTCCAACTCCCAACACCTAACGATGTAGTCAACGCCAACAGTACGCTCAGTGAAGTCGAATCGACGAAATCGGTTTCCGACATCTATGCGCCAGTATCGGGCACGGTCACCAAAGTGAATAGCGCCTTGTCGACCAATCCCGAATTAATCAACAGTTCTCCTTATGGTGAAGGTTGGATTGCCGTGTTGGAGATGTCTGACCCGCAGGAATTGGACAATCTGCTTTCACGGGAAGAATATCAATCTCTCATCGATAAGTAAATCTGAAAACAATTGGTATCGGGCAGAATTAGTGACGTGGAGTTTTTGGGTGAAGAGTTCTCAACCACATCTTGCGAATGCGGGACTTTTGTACTTTCCGCTCCAGCAAGGCGGCGCAATTCGATACCGACCCAAACATTGCACTAAGCGACAGTCCGGATTTTAGGACAACTTCGTAAACAATCTCATCAAATCCCCACTCGATCAGTTCAGGTGGCCTTGACCACTAACCGGGTTTTCTGGGCAGTACTCTCGGTTAGTAGCATCAGATTTGAAATCCAGAACTGGTAACAAGTCGTATAGTACAAAAAATGAGTGGATTTAAGGATAAAACACGGGTAATCTTTCAATGCTTAACCCTAAAGCTTAAGTAGCAGGAGACAGTGTAAAAAGTGCAATGCAGTAACTGTGGACATATGAATCCAAGTGACGCAAACTTTTGCTCGTCATGCGGCAGACCAGTGAGTGACACTGACGATACCGGAACTCTCACGTCGCTGGAGTCATCGCCCGATTCGGCAGATGAATTCGTGGATCATGCCATCGCACTCGCACCGGCAGGTCAAATCGTATTGGTCGTAAGAGGCGGACCCAGTTCCGGAACCTACTTTGTGCTCGAAAAGGAACTTACTCTTGTAGGTCGACATCCCGATTCAGATATTTTCCTCGATGACATCACCGTCTCAAGACGCCATGCCGAGTTCATGATCCGGCAAGACGAGTATTTCGTTGCCGACGCAGGATCACTAAATGGAACCTATTTAAATAAACAACGGATTGACCAGGCAAAACTTTCCACTGGGGATGAGGTCCAAATCGGCAAGTACAAACTTATATTCGTAGGGCCATCACGGGAAAGTGGCGGCAGTGGACGCTAGGGAATACAGGTCAATCGGGGAAACACTCGAACTCATTCATGAAGAGTTTCCAGAGGTTACAATTTCAAAGATCAGGTTCCTCGAAACCCAGGGACTAATCGCTCCGGAACGCACCACAAATGGATATAGGAAATTCTACAATCACGACATCGATAGGCTCACGTTTGTACTTCGCCAGCAGAGAGAGCAATTCCTGCCGCTAAAGGTAATCAAGGACCGCATCACCGAGAAAGAACCCGGCGTCTTTGTGCTGGATCCGGCAAAGGGTCGCTTCGCAAAAAGCCAAAAGACAAAGAGTTCGAAATTCGAGAAGGACATTTTTGGTGATCCGTTCTCGAATGCGCAACAATTTATGCCCCGCAAAAACTCTAACCATAAGGTTGAGCCAAAGGCTCACCATGTTCAGGAAACTGCACCAGCCCATGAAGTGTCCACCAGAGGCAGAACTCCCGTTGCTCAAGCGACTCCAGATCGCAGAAGCCCCAACCCCTTACCTCCAGAACATTCACAAAGGCAGCCAGACTCAACCAGGCTTGACCAACAAACTGGTCATACTGGCGCAAGCGAGATAAGTGTTCCAGCCGCAGAAAACGGCCAAGGCCATGAGAAGCCAAGTCCCACAAAACGACCTCGGCTTTTTGCACTGCCCTCGGCTTCATCGTTGGCCGAAAAGCCCGATGATTCAGCTTCGGTTCGCGAGGGCGCAGAGGACAGTTTCGAGACCGGTGAATTTGGCAACGACAGCGGCGAAGCGAATTTTCCGAAGAATTCATTTACCGCCCGCGACATAGCCGAGTTGGCAGATTTGAGTATGGTCCAGGTTGAAGACCTTACGACATTTGGACTGCTCACGCCTACGTCAGTTCGCGGACAACATATTTACTGCACCGCTGATCTCGAACTCGCAACACTAGCCAAGCAGTTCGCGCGATTTGGACTCGAAGCAAGGCACCTGAAAATGTACAAGGTCTCGGCGGAAAGGGAAGCTTCCTTTTTGGAACAGGTGATCCTGCCAATTCTGGCGAATAAGAGCCAAAAGTCACGCGCCCGGGCAGAGGCAGCACTGACCCAGTTGGGTGAAATTGGGGCCCAGTTCAGAACCTTGCTTTTAGAACGGGCCATCGAGAAGATTTTAAAATCCTAAGCGCTGTTTTCAAATTTCGCCGGCGAGTTAATTCATGTTGCGGAGTATTAGGTTTATAGTTAGACATGGTCGGACTAAGAACTACAAACGACTGGATCTGGTTTTTTAGGCATTAGGCCTCAGCGCCAGTTTTTTTAGCAGGAGGTGAGCTTTGATATGATAGAAGTTGAGCTTTCCGCAGTCCGAGTCGATCTACGGTCTAACACTCCCGTACTTTTGCTCCAGGAACTAAACAAACCCAAGCGGACGCTGCCGATTTTTATTGGCGCACCGGAGGCAACTGCGATAGCGCTCGCTATCCAGGAAATAGACACCCCAAGGCCAATGACCCATGACCTGTTGAAGAATGTAATCGACGAGCTTGACTCGCGGCTTGTCAGGGTCACTATCACCGAGTTGCGGGAATCCACCTATTATGCCGAGCTAACCGTCACCCGTGGAAATAAGACCTATAGCATCTCTTCAAGGCCGTCAGACGCGATTGCACTGGCAATTAGGGTTCCCGCTCCGATTTATGTCGCCGACGACCTGCTCGAAAGCGAAGGCGTCTCCTCTGAAATTCTTGATGAGGACAGGGAGAACACCTTGGACGAACAAACTCCGGAACAGCTAGTGGGCGAGTTCCGGGAATTTCTCGACAACCTCAAACCCGAGGATTTTTCCGGATGACGTATTAAGAATTTTTCTGGGAGAAATTTTGTTTAGACCCCTCAAATGGCATAAATATCTGTCATAATATTCACGACTACAGTTTTGTAACTACGCTAGTGTAGGAGACGGAATGGAAGCACCCCTCGGGTTTAGAGGTCTACAGGCGTGCAAGTTGGCGGGCATCACTTATCGTCAGCTTGATTACTGGGCACGTACAGGCTTGGTCCGTCCGTCGGTTGCGGATGCGCATGGCTCAGGCACGCAGAGATCATACTCGTACCGCGACATACTCGAACTTAAAGTCATCAAGCACCTTCTGGGTGGCGGAATTTCCCTCCAGGCCGCCCGAAGAGCGGTTGAATATCTGCGGGCAAATCTCAATGAGGACCTGTCAAACGCGGATGTCCTGGTAGTAGGACCGGGTACGGTTCTGGTAAGAACCGGGGAGGAACTAATCAACCTGCTCAGAGGTGGCCAGCTTGTAATGTCGATCGTACTGTCGCTGCAAGAGATAGTAAACGAGCTTGATGCGTCGATTATTGCCATGAAATATCAGACCACCATGGACAGCGACACTATCCCGGGCGCCCGAAGTATCGTCCCCGGACAGCAACAGCTGGCAATTTAGTAAGTTAAGATCACATAGTTTCAAGTACTCACGGCGCAAGGATCCCTTACGTGCCTATCTTATTCCGGTATTCCGGTCGCTTAATGATCTTGCGATCTAATCTCCCTAATCGCCAACAACCCGTTGTTCAAGAACTAAGTTAGGGACGTGACATTAAAACGGACCGTCCTATACGACAACCACTGTGACCTTGGCGCCCGATTAGTAGAGTTCGGTGGTTGGGAGATGCCGCTCTCATATCCCTCTGGGACTGTCTTGGAACATATGGCCGCAAGAACCGGTGCCGCAATGTTCGATGTATCCCATCTGGGTACGGTAACACTTGAGGGAGAGCTTGCATTCGATTTGCTTCAAAAAACACTCACCAACGACCTCAACAAAATATCGCCCGGGAAGTCCCAATATACCCATCTGCTTGATGGGTCGACAGGAGGCGTGTTAGACGACATAATCGTCTGGTGGACAGATACTTACGTGTTCAACATAATGCCCAATGCTTCAAACACCGCGCGCGTCTTGGATGTGATTCCCGGAACGGATATCACCGATCAGCGGGCAATAATTGCAGTTCAAGGCCCCCGTGCGCGTGGCCTGGTGTCACCATTAATACCAGAAGCTGCCGATGTCAAGCACTTCGGAGTGACCAAGAGCAAATTCATGGGCCAACCAATACTTGTCGCCGGAACCGGCTATACCGGAGAAGACGGAATTGAGCTCTCCGTCCCAAATGAAGTCGCTCCGGCATTGTGGAACGATCTTGTGGGTCTGGGAGCCACGCCCGCCGGACTCGGAGCACGTGACACTCTTCGTCTTGAGGCTGGACTGCCACTTCATGGGCATGAGCTAGGGGAGGGGATTACTCCGCTACAGGCGGGGCTCGCCTGGGTGGTGTCATTCTCCAAACCGGAATTTCTGGGCAGGCAGGCATTGCTTGAGGAAAGTAAATATGGCATTGCGCGAAAACTCGTTGGGCTGAGAGGTTTTACCAGACAACCTCTCAGACAGGAGCAACAGATCCTCCTGGGGGGTCGCCGCATCGGGTTCACCACTTCGGGCAACTTTTCTCCCGTTCTTCAAGTTGGAATAGCCATGGGCTTCGTTGATCCCGATTGCATGATAGGCCAACAGGTCACGGTGGAATCAAAAGGGAAAGAGATTCCGGCCGAAATAGTAACTCTGCCATTTGTCAAAAAGGCATATTCCAAATGACAAAAGCGAGACACCCCGGAATTTCAACGGGACTAAACCCGAATATCCTAATCAACTTACGAAACAGGTGAAATAAGAATTGTCAGGTTTCATTCCCCACACCACCCGAGAAGTAGAGGAAATGCTAAGTTTTCTCGGACTGTCATCTATAGAAGATCTATTCAACTCGATTCCAGCGTCAATACGGCTAGCCAAAGGAGACCTAAATCTTCCTAATGGTGCGTCCGAACCAGATGTACTAAATGCAATAGAGGGTTTCGCGAACAGTAATCGACCAGTCACCAATAATCTCGTATGCTTTGCCGGTGGCGGAGCCTATGACCATGACATCTCCTCCGCCACTAAAGCGCTGGCTTCCAGATCTGAATTTGTTACCGCCTACACTCCTTATCAGCCCGAAGTAGCACAAGGGGTTCTACAGGCGCTTTTCGAGTACCAGACTTTGGTGTCGCGACTTTCGGGTCTGCCAATCGCTAACGCCTCACTGTACGATGGTGCGTCTGCACTGGTAGAAGCGATTAATCTGTGCGCCGCGCAAAACAAGAACCATGTCATCTGGATGAGCCAGGGAATTAATCCCTCCTTCAGAACTGTGGTTGACACATTTGCCGCTGGAACAGGCCACGAGATTATTCAGGTTCCGCTCAAAAAGGGTCTCACTGACTGGACGAGTACGACAGGTGGCCCGCCTGGGACAATGATCATAGGATATCCGAATTACCTGGGAATTGTCGAAGATTTAAATCCGACCATTCATTTCGCGGTTGCCAATGATATCCGTGTCATAATCGTCTATGACCCTCTAGCAATGGCATTACTTAAGTCACCAGGAGCAGTTGGTGCTGATGTCGCAGTTGCAGAAGGTCAGGCATTTGGCACTGGCCTGAATTTTGGTGGGCCATATGTCGGTCTCTTTTCGACAAAAAATGAATATGTTCGTCTCCTACCCGGACGTCTGGTGGGTGAAACAGTGGACGCTAACGGCCAAAAGGGATACGTCACCACTCTTCGCACAAGGGAACAGGACATACGGCGGGAAAAAGCCAGCTCAAATGTATGCACAAATCAAACTCTCATAGCGATTACCGCAGCAATTCAGTTGTCCTGGCTAGGAAAATCCGGAATCAAAGAACTGGCACGAAGATGTTACGCGGGCACTGAATATCTAAAGAAGCAGCTGAAAGAGTCGGGACATGCATATTCCCAGTTCACCGATGCCCCTACGGTCAGGGAATTCGCAATCAGAACACCTATTGCCGTTGAAACTGTGGTGGAACGCATGTTGGAGGAGGGATACTTGGCAGGTATTCCATTAAGGTCAGGCTTCGAAGACTCCGATGTCGACGGGTCGCTGCTCGTCAGTGTCACCGAAAAAAGAACCGCCAAAGAGATCGAAGAATTCGTGAACGCACTTCAGAGGGTGGCCAAGTAAATGAATCAGATTTCCCAATCAGGAGGAAGGGCCAGTTCGATTCCACTCATGGACGGCCATTCCAGCGAACCAACGATCTTTGAACTCTCAGTTCCAGGACGAACCGCGGCCTCGTTTAGAACCACGGGAGTACCAGTCAAAGATCCCTCGGAAACAATTCCCGCCTTAGCACTGAGAGACGACGATCTCGACATGCCGGAAGTTTCAGAACGTGACCTTGTCGCACACTTCACCAGGCTAACCCACAGACAGTATTCGGTGGATCTTGGAGCATACCCTCTGGGATCCTGCACTATGAAGTACAATCCAAAGTTCGCGGACGTAGCCGCAGTGATGCCCGGCTTGACCAATGTCCACCCGAACCAGCCCGAATCTACCATTCAGGGTTGGCTGGAGCTTATGGTAACTCTGGAGACTTACTTCAGCGAGATCACCGGCATGGCAGGCGCAACGTTACAACCTTCCGCCGGGGCCCAGGGCGAACTCACTGGACTTCTGATCATGAGGGCTTACCACAAAGACTTGGGCCGCCAAAGGAAGAACGTCATAATTCCCGACTCTGCGCATGGAACCAACCCGGCATCTGTAACGCTCTCCGGCTACCATCCCGTCACTGTAAAATCAGGACCAAACGGTCTGGTTGATCTTGAAGCTTTGCGATCACACCTTGACGAAGACACAGCTGGAATTATGCTGACAAATCCCAACACTTTGGGACTTTTTGAAAAGGAGATCCTCGAGATCTCCCGGGCTGTACACGATGTCGGAGGTTTGCTCTATTACGACGGGGCCAACCTCAATGCCGTAATGGGGGTCGTGCGCCCTGGTGACATGGGTTTTGACATCGTACATTCCAATCTGCACAAAACCTTTGCAACTCCCCATGGCGGCGGGGGACCAGGATCCGGTCCAGTTGCTGTTTCCCAAAGAATGCTTGACTTCCTGCCGGGTCCAAAACCAGCTGCTGTGGGCACTAATCCGAATGGGACAACCAGATACGGCTTCGTACAACCGTCAAAGTCGATTGGGAGGATTCATTCGTTTCACGGAAATTCTATGGTCTTCGTGCGTGCTCTGGCCTACATGATGTATTACGGCGGCGAAGGTCTTACAGAAGTGGCCCAGGCTGCGGTACTGAATGCCAACTGGTTACGAGAGAGAATTTCAGGATCTTATCCCACTGCATATGACGGAATTTGCATGCACGAATTTGTTGTCTCAGCATCGCAAATAAAGAAAGAAACCGGTATGCGGGGTTTAGACATCGCCAAGAAGCTCTTGGAATTCGGCTTTCACTCGCCAACGGTATATTTTCCGCTCGTGGTGGATGAGGCGCTGATGTTTGAGCCCACCGAGACCGAATCACTTCAGACGTTGCAGGCACTTGCGGAGGCTCTTCAACAAATTGCCGACATGTCAAGAACCGACGAAGGAAAAGTTGAGATTCACAAAGCGCCAACCCAAACACCAGTAACACGCCTGGATGAAGCTAGAGCTGCCAGGACCTTGATCCCTACTTTCGATGTGTCAGCTTCAATCAACGTCAAGCAATAATCTAATTCGATACTCTCGATCCTTGGGAGATAACAGGGGTAATCCCACCAAAAGGGACGCCCTTCGTACTTTATTAGCGCACTTCAACTAGTTAAACGCGGTTCAGCGTACAAAATATCGAATCCAAATATTTCAATGAAGCTTCTTAGCCCTCCCGGGAGGCACCGGTGCCGGATTCGGTGGGGTAGTAGTGGTAGGAGCAAGCGTAGAGACTGTAGAAGTTGTTGGAAGCGACGTTGTCGGGTTCCCTTTAGGGGAGCTTGCAGGACTATTCCCAAACATCAACAGCGCAACAATGACAAACGCCACTAGTGCTACCACAACCATTATTAATGAGGAATTAAGCGCTCCTCCGGTACGATTAGACAGCCTTTGTTTGGAATTGCTTGCAACCCATCGCCACACAGCGAGCAATAACCCAATAGCCACTGCAAATGCGGACCTCAGCCATATCTGAATTCCATGGTCGCGGTCATTCAAGATCCCGAGATTCCGGCCAACCTTGTCGCCAAAACCAGTGGTCGATCCAACCTCCGTCGCCTGGAAAAGTCCCATTCCCCCAACCAGGGTAGTTTCAACTCCGGGGTTAAAGGGCTTGTCTAATAGCTGGGTATTTTCGGGTGCCGTATCATTGGGTTCACGACTGAAATCCAAAGCAGCTGCCATATGCTGAGCGCTTGAATAGCGATCCTCTCGTGAAGTAACAAGCGCACGCTTGATTACTCTGGTTACCTCTGCGGGAATGTATGGATTAATCAACTCCGGAGATATGAAAGTTCCGGACCTGACAGACAAAATAATGGCTATGGGTGAATCTCCCTTAAACGGCCGCTCACCGGTAACCATTTCATAAAGAATTACCCCAACTGAGAAGATATCTGAGCTTGGAGTAACAGGCTTGCTTTCTACCCGCTCAGGCGAGAGGTAGGCGGGAGTACCTATGAACTGGCTGCTAAGTGTCAGATCCTCCCCGCCGGCTCCTTCATAGATGCTGGCGATACCAAAATCACCCACCTTAACTTCTCCGGTTGCAGTCATAAGGATATTGCTGGGCTTAATATCTCGATGAATAATCCCATTCTGATGGGCGAAGGCCAAGGCCCTGAGAATCTGGCGGGTAATGAATAGTGCCTGTTCGACGGGAAGGGGCCCGGATTTGAGGACCGACGAAAGCGTGCCGCCAGTAACCAACTCCATTGCAATAAAGGGCTGGCCATCGGACTCATCGACGTCAAAAACGGTTATCACATTCGGATGGTGGGATAACTTTCCTGCAGCTCTTGCTTCTCGTTCGAATCTTGCCCGGGTTATTTTGTCATCTATAAAACTATTCTTCAGCAGCTTTATTGCGATTTCACGGTCAAGTTTCAAATCCTGCGCTTTGTAAACGTCACCCATCGCGCCGGCTCCGATCCTGGAGAGCAAACGATAGCGTCCGTTTATTACCCGATCATTGACGTCAGACTTTTCTAACTCCTCGGGCTGGTCACGCATATCTGACAATTCTACCTGCAAGAATCATAAACTCGAGTATCGGTACCGCGTCAGGCAGAGTTTCCAACTCAAGAAATTCCGGGATTTAATCGCATAATGAGCGCGATGCGGAAATTGAAAGTAACGTCTAATTATATTCGTGAGAAGTCCATGAATCGAGATGAGGACTCTAAGGTAGGCAACAGGTCGCAGGTGTATGCTCTGTGGTTGGATGCGACCTGACCTTTGTCGAAAGTTCGATGTCGGGGTGCGCAGGGAATTATCGGGCGCGAATAACTGATAGTGATCGACTTCACTCGAAG
>JABEUP010000172.1 GCA_013044365.1 Acidimicrobiaceae bacterium | reverse complement strand
CTTTGGAGGTATTTAATATGCTGGCGATTGATTGGTTCGGTAAGGCTAAAGCCAATATGACCTGGATTCGCTGTTTTTGACCGCCCGGTACTGTTGATCAATGAAGAATCACTTGACAGGTCAACGTATTGCGAACGTCCTACGGTAGGAAGGGCTCGACACGCAATGTATTACGGGAAGAAGTCTAGCCGGATTATTGACAGTTCATGGGGGGGGCGGGATGTGGAGTGTTGACAGCGCCAAAGAGCATAGAAAAAGTGAGACCGCGCGTCCTTCGGGACTGCATCGGTCCAATTTTTGGTTACAACGCCTTTCACATCTGCGGTGGGAGGAACGTCATAACCGGAATTTGTCCTAACCCATCGCCAGATGTGCTGGTTCGTCTGGAAATTGTCAATCTTTCACTAATTTGATTGGTTATCGGGAACGCTGAATGGCGACCTAACTTCGAGAAGGTTGCCATCGTTGTTTTTCGGTCCAATTCCGGGTGCCGATGTCTGGTTAGCATAGTTCTTTCTATTTAAAATGGGCATTAATGGACTTGGAGAGCCGCGCACTTCCCAAGTCTTCGTGAGATTTTGGGTAGAATTGTTCGAACCAGGAAAACGCTGAGTTACTTTCAGCCGCGATTTGCCAGTTCAGATTCAACCGAAACTGGCTGGATTTACCGAGGAGAACCGATGAAATTTGGGCTTCATATACCCGACTTCACCTGGTCTGGCGGCCCATTTGCTCTTGGAGAGCGACTGGGAGAGATAGCCCAGACTGCTGAGGAGGGTGGCTTTGACCGTGTGAGCGTTATGGATCATGTCTGGCAGATCGCTCATATAGGCCTGCCGGAACAGGAGATGCTAGAGTCCTATACCACCTTGGGCTACCTGGCTGGCTGTACGCAGCGGGTGAAGCTGTTGGCGGTGGTCACAGCTGTGGTCTACAGGGAGCCAGGTCTGCTTGCCAAGGCAGTTTCGACCTTGGATATTGTATCCAAGGGCCGTGCAATGCTCGGCATCGGTGCAGCATGGTACGAGGAAGAGGCCCGGGGACTGGGATTGAACTTTCCTTCGCTTAAAGAGCGGTTCGAGCGGTTGGAGGAGGTTCTGCAGATTTGCCATCAAATGTGGAGTGAAAATGACGGTCCATATGAAGGCAAATATTATCAGCTGGCCCGTACCCTGAACAGCCCGCAACCACTGACCAGTCCACATCCGCCAATTTTGATTGGGGGATCGGGTGAAAAAAAGACTCTCCGGTTGGTGGCGCGCTACGCCGATGCGTGCAATCTTTTTGACAGGCCGGATCTTGCCCACAAATTAGATGTGCTTCGCGAGCATTGTGATAGGGAGGGCCGGGACTTCAATACAATCGAGAAGACGGTTCAGACCAGGTTCGACCTCGGACTGAATGGGGAGCGGGTAAACGAAACAATTGATCACCTTCATGCGCTTGCAGATTTAGGCTTCGAGATTGCGCACGGCACATTAGTTGACGTTGGTTCCATCCGGCCGCTTGAGATAATGGCTGAGCAAGTACTTCCTGCCCTGGCAGGTGCTTGAAGTTTGCGCTCGGACCATGGGTTCTTTTGACTCAACGTCGTATTAGATAAATTAATTCGCAGGGAAACCTGTACAGGCACGCACTATCGATCGTCGCTGCTGTAACGATCGTTTGGCAAATGGTTGGTGGTGCTCTGTGAACTGCAAGCTTAAACCACCTCATTAGCAGTAGAGGTTCGGCTAGGTTGGGAAGGTCTTCAATGGCGTGACAGTCTGCCATTCCTGGGCGTGCTTACTGATGAGTATGGAGGACTGAGAATTCTCGCTTGGAATAAGGGAGAAGGTTATTTTTAAACCGAAAGATTTACATACGCTGTGATTGCTGAATCGGCACAGTTGAAGTGAAAAGAGGAGATTATTACTGTGATGTTTCTTCGAGTCTGCGATGGTGACGTCCCGCCAGGGTTATTTTGCTGGCGATTTAAAGTTGTACTTCATGACTCGTAAAAGTCTTGTACTGCTGGTTGTCGTTGCCGCAGTATTTGTAGTGGCCGACCTTCGCCACGTCATTAGCGGAGACGCAATAATACTTCTAGCGGTACTTGTACCATCTGTGATCCTCCATGAGGTGTCACACGGTTATGTTGCGATGCTCTTTGGAGATGACACTGCAAAAAGGGCGGGACGATTGACTCTCAATCCCATAGCCCATATTGATCCCGTGGGATCATTTTTGCTTCCCGCTCTATTGATCTTTGCTGGTCTCACTCCGATAGGATATGCCAAACCGGTGCCTGTCAATATCTCCAAGCTCCGTTCCCCGCGTAACCAATCGGTGTTAGTCTCGCTGTCTGGTCCGGCAGTGAATATCATCCTGTCAGTTGTTGCCGGAATTCTTTTACATCTGAGGATTAGTCAAGCGATGGCTCCCTCGGGTCTGTTCCCAGTGGCTCAGATCACGTTAGGTCCATCCCTGCTAGACCGGGTACTTTTCAACATGGGAGCGATCAACCTGCTTTTGGGCGTATTCAATTTGATCCCCATTCCACCGTTGGACGGGTCCGCAGTTATTGAGCGGGTTCTTCCGGCCGATGCTTTGGCGCGCTATTTTCATCTTCGCCGATTGATGCTTCCAGTGGTGTTAGTACTGTTTTTAGTCTTTCCAGGTGTCATCGGAAGTGTATTCACACCGATTATCGACCTTTGGATAAGGATCTTTGCGCAGTAGGTGTTGCGGGGCTTTGAAATCCGGCTCTCCCATTTTGTAATAGTCAGGTCCCGTTGACCTGATATGTCCGTCATTGGTTTTCCATTCCGCCTTAATATGGACCGACGATGAGGAAGATAGTTGGAACGCCGGTATTAAATTGTCAGGTCGGGTCCTATCCGGTCTCGTAATTGTGGAGTAGTGGATGCTGTTTTGGCATTTCTCAGGTAGAAGGATTCGATTTCGGAGCTGCACCGCGTACAGCATTGGGCGAGCGATTGTCTGGACTGTGCGCATCGCCGTTGGGGTTGCAGCCGGAAGGACGAGTATGCAGAATGCCAATTTCTATGTCATGCCCGGTTGGGCTATAGGCTGGACCTCGGCTACTATCGCAAGGTAAGTCGTTCCTCCTCAGAGTAAGTACCGATAGAGAGTTCAGTAATTCCTCCCAGGGATTTTTGCCAACCAGTTAAGCCAGCCGGTAAGATCGGGCCAGCCCCTGTGTGAGGGCCAGAATCAATGTCCGTATATGTCATCGGACTCATAACCCGAAGGTCATAGGTTCAAATCCTATCCCCGCCACCAAGATACATGCAGGTCAGAGTCGGTCTTTAGGGATCGACTCTTCTGTTTCCCAAATAGCTATCCCTACATTCATCCCTACAACGGTGCATGATTGCTCTGCAGGAGTTGGGATCAAGGCTTCGAAGAGCATCATTGGCACCCCGTAAACCATCGTAAAGGGGTCTTTGAGATCTGGCATGGTATTAACTTCGATCCCACCCCGTTCGACTTGGGAGACCCAGCTGGCTGCTGGCCGACTTGTTAGATCGGCATGGAAGTTGTACAGCCCATGGTTATCGCTGCGGTATTTACATGACGTTCAATGTTCGTTAGTCTCTACCTTTATTCACACAGCGTGTCCACCGCAAAAGCGATGATCTTCGTTGGGCTGTAACAAACTGCGCCAGAGAAAAATGAGTATATTCTGCAAGTTCCGAGTCTAAAGAAAACCATTTTATGTACTGACGAGAGATGAGAACAGGCACCGGGCTCTGTTGTCGCCCGTCGCCTGTTCCTCGCATAATCCCTGGGCATGTGAGGACTTTCTTTACGTATTCGAGACTTGGTTGGAAGACCAACATTTCTGCTCCGTTTAGCATGCCGAGACCGTCGCAGTGGGTGCTTCTTGGGTTAGAGCCTTAGCTCCACTGATTGGAGCGGGAGCCGTCAGGCTCTTGATGGTCCCAGGGCTAGTCTCAAGCAGTTTCTCGCTCGCACTCTTTGGGTACCATTTGCCATTGGTAATATCGAAGACTGCGGCTGGACAATAGCTGGTACCATCAATCGAGAGCAAGTCGCCATAGGCAGTTGCATACAAGTTACCTAGAAAATCCCCGGGTGGATCTGGTGGATAG
>JABEUP010000171.1 GCA_013044365.1 Acidimicrobiaceae bacterium | reverse complement strand
GGCGGGCACCGTCAAGGTGGCAAGCGCTTGGGTAATTTGTTCGGTAATCAGTTCTTCCCGGATACACGGCTGGGAGCAGGGTTTGACCCGCTTGGTGCAGCGACAATACGTGTAGTGGTGAACCGTGCCGCACTTGTGTCGTTTGGTCTTTGCTTCTGTGGTGATGAAGCACCCGCACTCACCACAACGGAACATACCGCGATACAAGAACGGCTTGTAGCCGGATTGCTTGGGCTTCGCCTTGCGGCTCATGACGTCCTGGCAGCGGTCAAACAATTGCTTGCTGATGAACGGTTCATGTTTGCCTTCGTACAGTTCTCCGGAAAAGCGAATCAGGCCAAAGTACACCGGGTTACGCAGGATGTATTGGTAGTTGGAGATTGAGAGTTCTCGGCCCTTCTTGCCGATGAGGCCGAGGGCGTTCACCTTCTCCTGCACCTGTTTGAGGGTGTACGAGCCGGTGGCATACAGTTCAAAGGCGGTGCGGATGAGCGGCCCGCTATGGGGATCGACGGTAATGGTTCTGGTCACCTTGTCGTTGCGGTAGCCCAAGGGGGCCCACTGGGGGAAGATGCCGTTCTGGACCTTCTGCCGCTGGCCGCGTTTGATGTTTTCGGAGAGGTTGTCCACGTAATACTTGCTCATGCCGAAGGCGATGGAGAGCATGAGTTTGCCCTGGGGTGTGGGGTCGAACCAGAAAGTGGAGAACTTCAGCGATGTCAGCTTACCTTCGTCAAGCAGGTAGATGATCCTGCCGCCATCGAGCGAATTGCGTGCCAAGCGGTCAGGGTGCCAGGCGAGGATACCATCGGCTTCACCCCGTTCAATCCTGTCGAGCATGTCGTTGAACACGGGGCGGCCCGGTTTCTTGGCCGTCTGCTTTTCGATGAACGTCTTGACGGGCGTGATGCCACTGCGGACGGCCAAGTCACGCAGTTCGGCAATCTGGTCGTCGATGGAGCGGAGTTGCCGGGACGTATCGTCCGTCGACTTGCGTGCGTAGATGAAATATTTGTGGTCCATGCTCATAGTCCTACTCTAGCGCGAAACGGTGCCGGCGCGAAGAGGATGCCTTGGTCTATCTCGTACCCAAAGTATCCTGTTGTGCTGAATCCAAAAGTGACTCTGGCATTGAGTGACATCAACGGATGGATGGGTCGAGAGTGTACCATCTTGGTGAATTGTAATTGTCCAGTGTGGATGGTGACTATTCATGAGATTAAGCGCTATCACGGTTCCACAACCGCACGGGCAGTTGAAGCGTAGCCATTTTGGTTTGTTAGCTGGCCCATTCAACACCAGTTTCCCAGCCGCCATCTCTGGTGCGGGTGTCATAAACGAAGCATGATGGACAATGCCAGTAAATCGGCGACGCTGTCTTGAATTGCGAACCAGCCACCATAGTGACCATAGCACGCGCTTTAGACCAACCAACATTGCAATCAATCGTTGATAGAGCATTGTATATTACCAAGTCAGTCCAAGAAAGTTTCGGCTATCTCCCCGTCCCCAGTGCTGTCGCTGCTGGCAATAGCAGTTTGGTTTGGCCGGCATGCAATTGGTGCGTATTCGGCTTTCATGAAACCGCAGAAGAACTTCGGACGATACTCTATCCGCGCCCATAAAACCAGTTAACCGGTGGAGCAATTCGCTCACGGCTTGAGCCGAGACGGCAGTCGTGAACATAATGACGGCCGGTTCATCAGTAATGAGTTCCGTGATGTACCCTTCAGCAAGCTCCTGTTGGTACTGTTCAGGTGGCAACTTCTCCGCCCGAAGTGTGGTGGGGTTGATGGTTCCACGACAAGAGAAGCAGGCTTCGCCAGGCAAAAGAGTCGTCACGCGTCCCCAAACGCCACGAAGTACTTGTTGTTGCGAATCAACCTTCACGGCCATATCAATCACTGGAATCAGATAGAATAACGCAAGTCTTTCAAGAATTGCCCGCGGTCCCTGCTTATCCGTACACCCAAAGACGAGGTCGCAACTACGAAGTTGCTTGGCAATATACTCATCGGTAATTGGCCGTACGTGGACATATGGCTTTGTGTCCAGGCCCAGATTCTTGACATGTGCCTCTTGAACTACAGCCTTCGACATTCCAGCATCTGCAAGGGTTGATCCGTGAACCCGAGTGACGTTGCTGTCCGTGAAGGATTTTCCGTCAAAGATTGAAATCGTTCCGACGCCAAGCCGTGCAAGCTGTTCAACTGTTGCTGACCCAGTGCCACCGGCACCAACCACCCCAACATGTAACCTGCTGAGAAGAAGTTGAATTTCCGGACCAAACGCACGTATTTGTCGGTCATAGAACACCGGAAGTGGTGGTTTGCTTGTATCGGAATCAAAGAAACGGAACCGATTCCCGATAACCCGGATTCTCACTATGGGTTGCCAGCCAGTTCCCGTCAAGATCCTTCCCATTAACCGATCTGGCGGCCAGCACAAGAGTGATCCATGCGGGGTCTGTCCGGCCCGAGCATTAAAGAACTCCATCAATTTCGGCTCTTCCTCATCATCATAGATGGAAAAATGTGGAGAATCCTCCGGGTGAGAGTGAACGAAGAGAATCGCTTCCTTTTCAAGCTTGGCCCGCTTAGCAACGGGAACAAAAGAGCGGCCGTCGATTGACAAGCGTCTTGATTTCCGGAGAAGGTAATGCTCGTCACGGACAGGAATGATATCTCTTGCCAAAAGGCGAGTCTCGTCCGCTAAAGATGCTACCCCACAAGCAATATATGCTGCTCCTTCGCAGCCGACCATACCAAAAACCGCCTTTTTAAGGCGGTCGTTTAAATCTTCGGTAATGGTGAGCGTGTATTGCATCTTTAATTCTTGTCTTGGAGTTCGTGGTAGATAAAGGGCATAAACGTTCGGAGGTCATCGATTCCTGGTCGCCAGACTGGCATGTGTCGAGACAGACGCTGCCATTTCCTTCCAGCGTGGTTTTCAAAAACATCGCCTTTGGGAGGATAAGCTCCGCCAACTTTTAGGCGAATAGGGGGATCGATATAGAAGTTATCAAGTTTGGCGGTGTTGTAACCCTTGGTAATGCATATGAGGAGATCAACGATATCCCGGTCATATTTACCAGGTGCGAGCGGAAAATTTTTGATGATCAAACACCCTACCTCTCCTTCAGCAATGAGGTCGAATTGGTAACATCGCTCTTTGAGATAGCGCTCATCTTCCTCAAGCAATTGCATCGGTTGCTCCCGGATTAATTTGTTTGAGCGCACTATAGAAGCACATGACGTCATGAAGACGGATAATTTCGGCATCTTCTACAAGCTTATCGTCGCCCGGACCGGGCGTCTCAAGCCAAAGGTTGTATTGATTCCCGATAGGGGGATGAGCCAGATTGCGCAATTCTTGGCCGGTCATTTCAGCTTTTGGTGCTTCGTATTCCTTACTGTCAATGTGAATGAAAATCTTGCGATGGCTGTGTTCGCCATGTTCGTTAGTTTGATCATTAACCATGTTTGTTGCTCCTAAAGCTATTAAAATCAGCTTGTCGTCTTCGGCAATCGAAGCCAAGGACGACAGACCATATATACTACTATAGTATTCTGGGTGAGTATTAATGTAAAGTTTTATTTCAATATTGCATAAACATGTGTTAAATACAAACAGTTTGCAATTGGCGCGCCGCATGCTAAGATGAATACATGAAGAACGAGGCCCAGTATTACCGTGAGCTAGGGCAACGCATCCAGCGAGCACGGTTGCGTCAGCAATTGACGCAAGAAAATTTAGCTTCCCTGGTTGGTTTGAGCCGTACCTCCGTGGTGAATATTGAACGAGGTCGGCAAAAAGTGCTTGCACACGTTCTTGTGAGGCTTGCCCACGCATTACACATGGAGCTTTCAGATTTGGCACAAGAATCCAAGGAGGATTTCAAAATCGAAGAATTGTTGCAGCATCTACCGGAATCCACTCAGGCGTTTGTACGGTCGGCAGTAGGCCCCGGTAAAAGTAAGGGTTGAACCATGCTAATACGACGAAAAATGATTAGAGAATGGGCGCTCGAATTGCTTGAGCGATTCGGGGTTACGCAGGCTCCGGTGCCGGTCGATGACCTAGCCCGACGTTTAGGTGTAAAAGTCGTCAAGCAAGACGCACCGGATGAATTATCTGGTTTCGTGCTTCGCGAACCAACGAAGGGAGTGGTTATTATTGGTGTGAACGCACAGCATCATCCGAACCGTCAGCGGTTCACGGTCGGACATGAATTGGGACACTTTCTGCTCCATGAAGGCGAACGCTTGCATATTGACAAGCAGTGGACGGGATATCAGGTCAAGCTACGGAGTGAACAATCCAGTGCGGGAACAAACGTTGACGAAATGGAAGCAAATCTCTTTGCAGCAGAATTATTGATGCCGGTAACTTTTCTTAATACTGATCTTGCAAAGCTGACTCCATCGAAACTATCTGCTGAAGAGGACATTGCGCGGTTGGCGAAGAAGTATAGAGTCAGTGAACAGGCATTGACGCTTCGTCTGACATCCCTTGGTTATATTCAGCAATAGAAAGTTTGTGTGCGGTGAAGCTTCGTGGTGACACATTGTTGTTTTTAGTTGGTTCGGTCAAGTCCCTTATAGAATATGGTCCTTTTGCCCGCCCCAACAGCGCGCACGTGCCGTGCGCGCCGATTTTGGCCGGTGAAACCGACCACATTTATAAAAAGCGGTGTGAGCAGAACGATGTTAGAACACCTGAACGTCTGCTCTCAGCAATCCAATTATTTATAAAAGACAACCCCGATTATACCGCTTTTTAACCCTTCCCCTCACCCTTCCCTCAGGGGGGAAGGGTATCATTTTCATTTTACCCTTGTACTGCAAGGGTTTTGTACGTTTTTCGAGCGTGGCGTCTTGTCAGAAAGCGTCCCTCTCTCCCTCACGGGAGAGAGGCCTTCGGCTCGCTCACGCTCGCCTCGGCGGCTCACGCCGTCCGCAGGTGGGGTGGGGGC
>JABEUP010000170.1 GCA_013044365.1 Acidimicrobiaceae bacterium | reverse complement strand
TCATGGGACAGAGCGACCGCTCCGTTGCTGTCCTGAGTAACCTGGCGCCCATGTACGACCATGGCCGACTGGGGGGCACCGGCTACTTGTCGATCCTGCCCGTTGATCAAGGGGTTGAGCATTCGGGGGCGGCCAGCTTCGCTCGAATCCCTATCTATTTCGACCCCTCGAATCTATGTGAGTTGGCGGTCGAAGGCGGGTGCAATGCCATTGCTTCCACCTTGGGGGTGCTCGGCATGGTCGCTCGCCGTTATGCCCATCGAATACCATTCATCGTAAAGCTCAACCACAACGAGTTGCTCACTTACCCAAACCACAGCCGCCAGGTCTTCTTCGCTTCGGTACGCCAGGCGTTTGATCTCGGGGCAGTGGGTGTGGGGGCGACTATCTACTTCGGTTCCGAAGATGCCGACCGTCAATTGGTCGAGGTGAGTGCCGCGTTTGCCGAGGCTCACCGACTCGGATTGTTTACCGTGCTGTGGTGCTACCTGCGAAACGACGCCTTTGAGCGTGACGGAGTAAACTACGAGACTGCAGCGGACCTCACCGGACAGGCAAACTACCTCGGCGTGACCATCGAAGCCGACCTCATTAAGCAAAAGCAGGCCACATGCAATGGCGGCTATCCCGCGGTGGACTTCGGCAAAACTGACCCGATCGTTTACTCAGAACTCACCACCGATCACCCGATTGACCTCACTCGATGGCAGGTGGCCAACTGTTATCTGGGCCGAATCGGACTCATCAACTCCGGAGGCGGATCGGACGGAACTAATGACCTGGCCCAAGCCGTACGCACCGCGGTAATCAATAAGCGTGCCGGAGGAGTCGGGCTCATAGTCGGCCGTAAGTCCTTTGAGAGACCTATGCCTGAGGGGGTTGAGCTTCTCCATGCGGTGCAGGACGTTTTCCTCGACTCCTCGATCACGGTGGCCTGACGCGTGGCAGTCGTCGTATCCGGGATTGCCAGTCTGGTGCAAGTGAAAAATGTGATGGGTCTTGGCACCCGGGACCATTGGCCCCCAGTGGTTTCTGAGTCTCCCACCACCACCCTCGCACTGATTCCGGGATGGGGATTAAATGCTCCCCGGTCCAGCCATCTCGAACCACGATTCACTGGCTTTGTCATCTTGTCGGTTGACGAGAGGAAGCATCATGCATGCTAACCCACCGTTAACGCGGAGGATCCCGCCGGAGCTTACCGCCCGCACGATACGCCGACACGTGTTCTGGGCTGCTGCAATCACCGCGCTCGGGGGACTGCTGTTCGGTTACGATACCGGCGTCGTATCGGGTGCATTGCTGTTTTTGCACGTTGACTTCGGTAAGCTTTCTTCATTCGACAAGGAACTCGTCACCAGCCTCCTCCTGGTAGGAGCGATGGTTGGCGCGTTCTTCGCCGGCAAAATTGCTGACAAGGTCGGGAGACGGCCGACGGTCCTGATGACATCAGTGCTGTTCATGGCTGGCGTCATCGGCGCAGCGTTGTCACCTAATTTAATGTCGTTGGTTGTTATGCGCTTCGTGATTGGCGTTGCCGTGGGTTCAGCCTCTATGGTTGTGCCGCTTTACATTGGCGAGGCAGCTCCGCCCCAGATTCGAGGCGCGCTTGTCAGCTTCAACCAGTTGGCCATCACTTCGGGCATTCTCACGGCTTATTTGGTCGACTATGGACTCTCCTACACTCAAAACTGGCGGCTCATGTTTGGCCTGGCCACTATCCCTGCCGCTGCGCTTTTCGTAGGCATGCTCTTCCAGCACGAGAGTCCGCACTGGTTGATCTCTCAGGGCAGAGAGGAGGAGGCTCGGGCCGTCTTGCATCGGGTCCGCGCCAGTACCGACATCGAAGCCGAGATCATCGAGGTACGGGAACTTAGCAAGAAAAAGACTACAGCCAAAGATCTGTTCAACCCAGCCGTGCGCGGGATGCTTACTGTCGGGGTTCTTCTCGCAGTGTTCCAGCAGGTGACTGGTATCAATACTATCATTTACTATGCCCCGACCCTCCTGCACGGCGCAGGGCTCGGCAATTCGGCAGCGCTACTTGCCAACGTTGCCAACGGCGTCGTCAATGTGGGAATGACTATAGTTGCCATCCGATTGATCGACCGGGTTGGCCGCCGACCGCTGTTGTTGGGAGGAACGACCGGCATGGCTGTCTCACTGGTCGTCCTTGCTCTTGCGTTTGTCGTAGGTGGGAGCCACCTTACCGGTGCGACGGCCATTATCGCCATTATCGCCCTGCTCGTCTATACCGGATCGTTTGCCATCGGCCTCGGACCCACCTTCTGGTTACTGATCAGCGAGATCTATCCTGTCGGCATTAGGGGCCAGGCTATGAGCGTTGCTACCGTTGCCAACTGGGGAGCGAACTTCATCGTTACCATATCCTTCCTTACGCTGCTTGGCACCATCCACGGATCGGGCACCTTCTTACTCTTCGCCTTCCTGACTATTGTCGCCCTTGTCTACTTTCAACGACGCGTGCCGGAGACAAAGAACCGCAGCCTTCAGGAAATAGAACGGGATCTTTTCAGAAGTAAGAGCTCGACGGCGGCTAGGCCAAAATGACCCTACTGCGATGTTATATCGATGAATGCCTGTTCAAGATAGGCTTTGTTCGAGCGTGGATAGGAGTGTCGCCCTCTGTTTTAGTACACCCGGTTGTGCGCAATATCTCAATATGGCGGTTCGACAGCGGGAAACCTATCTGGTCGGAGTATTAATTGGCGCTTGCCAGTGGTGTGAAATCCCATCGAGAAAGGAATGAGAAAATGGAAGTTTCGGTTGGACTACCAGTAGTGTCCACGCATTTCGACGATGAGGTCGTCATCAGTGAATTGTCGGGGGAGATCTCGGGAACCAAGGAGCAGGGCTACTTTGCTGCCGACACCCGGGTCGTTTCGGGATACCGACTCAAGCTCGGCGGTGCGCGCCCGATTCTTCTAAATGGAGCGGCCACCCGGCCTCACTCGGCACGTTTCGAGTTAACCAATCCCGCGCTTATTGGATCGGCAGGCCCGGACATTCCCGAGCACTCTCTCCACCTGCGTGTCGATCGGACGGTCGGACCCGGCATTCATGAGGATTACGACCTCACCAATCAGAATCGCAATGAGGTGGCGATTGACCTTGAGGTGAGCATCGAGTCCGACTTCGCCGACATCTTTGATGTCAAGGCCCATCATCGTATTAGGCGAGGCTCCATTCGCAGCATCTGGGACGAGGAGAACCGACGGCTCACCACCAGCTATAACAACGGTGAGTTCGAACGATCACTTGTACTCGAGGTAACCAATAACGATTCACCTCCTGAGTTTGCCAATGGGGGCATCGTGTTCAGGATCGTGGTTCCCCCGGCTGGCTCGTGGCATTCGTGTCTTTGGTGGATGCCTGTTATTGACGGCAAAGAACGTCGAGTGACCCGTCCGTGCCACCAGCTTCTCGAGGCTGATTCGGAAGAAGAGGTTGCCAGGAGTCGTTGGGTGGCGCAGGCGACCATTTTCGATACCTCGAATCCCGGGGTGACGATTGCTTTGCGCCAAGCTGTCGACGACCTTGCAGGCTTGCGCCTGCACCACCATGACGATCTTGCCGGGTCTGATGAGGAAACCGATGACCCCGAAGCTTGGGTGCCTGCCGCAGGCATTCCCTGGTTTGTCAGCCTGTTTGGCCGAGACGCTCTTACCGCATCATTCCAGACCCTGGCTGTCTCTCCCCGGTTTGCCCTCGGGAGTCTGCGGGCGCTGGCCAGCTTGCAGGCGGACTCCTATGACGATATCCGGGACATGCAGCCAGGCAAGATCGAGCACGAGGTGCGCCACGGCGAGCTGGCCGCTCTCCACCTCATCCCTCACACCCCTTACTACGGTGGTCACGAGATATCCACGCTCTACGTGCTAGTGGCTGCGAAGGCCTGGGGATGGCATGGGGACCGCGACGCACTCGAGGCTATCCGTCCCAACGTCAGCCGGGCCCTAGCCTGGGTCGATCGTGACGGCGACTCTGATGGCGACGGGCTTCAGGAGTACAAGATGCGCACTCCAGATGGATATTACAACCAGGGTTGGAAGGATTCCCCGGATGCCATAGTCATGGGTGACGGAAGTCTCGCCAAACTGCCAATCGCTTTGTGTGAGCACCAAGGTATGGTTGTGGCCGCCAAACGGGCATGGGCTGATGTTACTCAGGATGTCTTCGGAGACCGCAAGGTCGCCTCACGTCTGCGTTCGGAGGCTGATCGGCTGGCTAGCCAAATCGAAGAGCGTTTTTGGTGGGAAGAGGAAGGTACCTACTACATGGGTCTAGATGGCGACAAAAACCCGATCGAATCGGTGTCATCCAACCCAGCCCATCTCCTGTGGCAGCAGGCGGTCGAACCTGAGAGGGCGGCACGAGTCGTGAAGCGGCTGATGGCCACAGACATGTGGAGTGGATGGGGGATTCGTACACTTTCGTCCGACCATGCAGCCTATGACCCGCTCTCATACCAACGAGGTTCAGTGTGGCCACATGACAATGCCATCGCCGCCGCTGGCTTCCGAGCCTACGGGTTCGACGAAGAGGCGATAAAGGTGGCGGCGGGCATATTCGATGCTACGTCGAGATTCACTTCGCAGCGCCTGCCCGAGCTCTTTGCTGGGTTGACTAGAGATCCGGGCGCGTACCCCGTCCAGTACCTCGGAGCAAATGTTCCCCAAGCTTGGTCGTCCGGCGCCCTTATCCATTTCGTTGTCACGCTCCTCGGCCTGGACGCCGACGCGGCCGCCGGGGTTGTGCACCTACGTCCGGCACTTCCCGCATGGATGTCGGAGGTGACCCTGCGACAGCTTCGGATAGGGAGTGTCTCGGTAGACCTCCGCGTCTCCAGCCAGCCTGACGGCACCTATGGTGTCGATGTTTTGGCCGGCGGCGATGGCCTTGAAGTGAAGGTGGATTGAGATGGTGGCATCGGCAAATCGACCATATTCGAAATCCACATGACCGGCTTGTTACCTTGGCAGATCGCCAATTTCTAGGCGATAGAAAATTTTGAAGAAGTCATAAAGCGGCTATCTGTATCCAAGTGAAAACTGCCATAGTTGGCAACCGAAAAGTCCTTGAACGGGCCTGCCGCGATGGGCGAAGATTAGGTGCTCGCGCCGGTCTATCACACTGATGTTGCAGGCATATCTACTGGTCAAAGTGGGTACGGCTTTGAAGGAGCACTGAAATTGCGGCAGAAGCAAGCCTGCTGTGATCAATCTTGTCCAACATCGGATTTAGTGAGGCCACATCATGCATGAGCCTGACAACTCGATTCATTCTTTGGTTTTGGAACATCGCAGTTGTTCTACTTTGGGGTCTTGGCGAATCGTAGCCTCGACTGGGTAATTACTACGGCCTATCCAAAGATTCTCTAAGCAGACTGTTTGATACTACCGTAGGGTCGCAGTTGACTGGTCCAATCTCTGAACTTGGATTGACGTATTTTCTCCCACTCGATCTAGTACGCTTGCTGGGATACCCTTAGATCACTTGACATTAAGAGCGGAAGTGTTCGCCAAGTGGGTATGCGTAAATTGGGTTGTTCTATGTAATCTAAAAGGAACCAATGGCTACTGAGCTGAATCCCTGGTTTAGAAGGGCGGCCAGAGGTGTTCGGCCGGCATCAGAGTCAGGTATCATGGCTGGTTCTGACGAAGAATCACCAGCGAGTGAGCGAAGAATAGGCAAGACCTGGCGGCTATTGATAGGCAAGCCGCTCCGTTCGTCGGAATCCTCGAAAGAACAGATTAATCCAGTAGAAGGTTTGTCCGCACTTTCCCTTGATGCGCTTACATCCGTCGCCTATGGTCCTGAGGCGATGCTGGTCGTTTTGGCATTGGGAGGGGCTCAGGCTTTGCACCTGATACTGCCTATCACCATAGCTATCGTATTGTTGCTGGCCCTGCTCGTAACTTCATACAGGCAGGTGATTGAAGCTTTCCCCGGTGGCGGCGGAGCCTATGCGGTCTCAAAAGCGCATCTCGGGGAGAACGTCAGTCTGGTGGCAGCGGCCTCGCTGGTTGTGGATTATACATTGACAGTTGCGGTATCAATTGCTGCGGGAGTGGCGGCGCTGACATCGGCCTATCCTGGGCTTATTCCGGAAACCGTGCCCATATGCTTAGCCATACTGGTCATAATCACGTTCATGAATCTACGGGGATTAGGGGAGACGGCACGGGCATTTCTGCTGCCAACACTTATTTTTATCCTTGGGCTGTTTGCAGTTATTTTTATTGGACTTATGCATCCACTTGCACTGAACAGCCCTACGGTTGCCAGACCAATAATTTCCACTGGTTCGGTTCAGACAATTGGAATTCTTCTAATTCTCAAAGCATTTTCGGCCGGGTGCAGTGCCTTGACAGGGGTTGAGGCGATAGCAAACGGTGTCCCCCTGTTTAAAGAGCCCAGAGTCACCAGGGCGAAGAGCACGGAGTTGTTGTTGGGGGTGATCCTGGGAGGCATGCTGATAGGCCTGGCGATACTTGCGGACAGATGGCACATTGCTCCAATGAGCGGCCAAACTGTGCTCAGCCAAATAATGGCGGTATCTATTGGTACGGGTTGGCCATATTACGCTCTTTCTATAACTATCACCATGGTTCTCGGATTGGCGGCGAATACTTCATTCGGCGGTCTCCCTGTGTTGGCAAGCCTATTATCACGGGATAATTTTCTCCCGCATCGATTTTCGCTCAGGGGAGACCGTCAAGTCCTAAACACCGGCATCTGGGCACTTACGATAATGTCGGGGGTGCTTCTCGTGGCGGTGAACGGAGACACAAATACCCTGATCCCGCTTTTTGCAATCGGTGTCTTTACCGGTTTTACCCTGTCTCAAGCCGGCCTGGTGATCAACTGGGTGCAAAAAAGGCCGCCGCACTGGTCTTATCGCGCACTAATTAACGGATTGGGCGCCGTGGTAACTGCAATAGCCACCATTGTATTTTTGGTTACGAAATTTAGCGGGGGAGCATGGATTGTACTTATCGCGGTACCCGCATTCATCGTTATGTTCAAGAGAATTCACATCTATTACCAAAGAGTGGGCAAAGAGCTTTCGCTTGATTTAATGCCCGGCAAGCCGATGCCGCAAAAGACCACAGTCATTATTCCGATATCTCAGATTTCGAAACTTACCCAGAGCACACTATCTGAAGCTCTCTCGATTTCCAAAGA
Source organism: Acidimicrobiaceae bacterium (assembly GCA_013044365.1). Classification (GTDB taxonomy): domain Bacteria; phylum Actinomycetota; class Acidimicrobiia; order Acidimicrobiales; family Acidimicrobiaceae; genus SCQM01. The sequence continues at coordinate 4,669 of JABEUP010000170.1, read as the reverse complement.
CGTAGTAGCCGTCTATGTGGTAAATAAAGCGCCCAGCTCACAGTCATCTTCTGAAGGAGGACAATCTCCAGCTCAACAGATTCTCGACCAATGGAACAGCTGGGATCCCGGGGCCAGATTGGAAATTCTGGAAAGCGACTTTGCCTCAATAGTCGAGCCAATTGTCGAATTCATAGATGAAATGCGAAGGCAAAGCGATCACCAACTAGTTGTTTTGATACCAGTTGTCGTTCCGGACCGGTTTCGCTATCGCATTCTGCACAATCACACCGATCTGCTGCTAAGTTCAGCTCTCAGTAATAGGCCTGACCTCATTGTCGCCAGAGCAAAATATCCGTTATCAAAACTGGAAAAGATTTCTCCTGGGAAATAAAGCGGATGGTTCCAAGAATATGAAAATACCAGACAGAGCGGTTCAGCGTATTTCCCAAATTCGAGATGAGCTTGCCGTGGAAATGGTCATCGTGTCTTCTGGTCAGCATCCCTAAAGAAGGAGCCTTTTTTGACGTTTGAAGCTCATGACGAGGGACAAGCCAACTTATCTCCGCGGTTGGCCGACCTGCCGCCAGTTTTTTGGATAATTTTGATAGCGACCGGAATAGCGGCCGGACTTGGTGCCATGTTGATGATGGGAGTATTGCGGACAGTTCAACATGCTGCACTCAATTACCACACTGGTGAGTTCTCCAATGCGGCTGCGCGCAGTAGTGACATACGAGTTGTATCGGTCCTGGCACTGGGTGGACTTATCACTGGCGTAACCCTGTGGCTGATGCGACGACATGGTGGCACTGGAGGGGAGCCAACACAGGTCGTGTGGTCGCGCACGGGAAGTCTTTCATTGCCGCGAACCATTATTAGCGGGGCACTTTCTGAGATAACCGTGGCTATGGGTGCTTCGCTAGGACGTGAGGGTGCGCCTCAACGCACCGGGGCAGCGGCCGGCGATGTTTTGGCCCGCCGTTTTAGGCTTCCCAGTTCACAGCGCAGACTCCTGATAGCTTGTGGTGCCGGTGCCGGTCTGGCTGCCGTATACAACGTGCCGCTCGCTGGAGCGTTATTTGCTCTTGAGATATACCTTGGTACTGTTTCAATCGCGCTAGCACTGCCGGCGCTGCTCTGCACAAGCATTGCAACGGCCGTTGCCTGGGGAACTCTACCCAACCACGCCGTATACAAGGTTCCCCTCCTTGGTAACCCGACCTTGTCGCTGGTAGTGTTTTCTCTGATAATCGGTCCGATACTCGGTATAGCGTCGGCCGGATATGTCAAATTGATAGCCTGGGCTGGCGCCCGCCAGCCAAAGGGCCGTCTTCTGCTGGTCGAACCTCTTTTGGTATTTACGGCGCTGGGTCTTGTCGCTATCAGGTATCCTCTTCTACTGGGAAATGGTCTTGACCTGGCCCAATTCGCTTTCATAGGGACTGGCGGGATTGTGATATTGGCGGTTCTAACGCTGCTCAAACCTATTGCAACCGTCGCCTGTCTGAGAAGCGGTGCATCTGGTGGCTTGGTTACCCCGACGATCAGTTTCGGTGCTGTTTTCGGAGCATTAGCGGGCCATCTTTGGGTCTTACTTTGGCCGGGTTCAGCTGGTTCCAGCTACGCCATCATTGCTGCGGCCGGACTGTTTTCCGCCGCCGCCGAAGCACCAGTCACCGGTGCTGCTTTCCTATTGGAACTTACTCGTACAACGACAGCAATCATGGTCCCAATTCTGATTGCTGTCGTTGGTGCAACCATTGTGGCCCGGCACTTGGACGTACGGTCTATCTATACTGCACGCTTAGCACCGATCCCGGGTGATAGCGGAATTTACAAAGATCCACAAAGTGATGGTGATGAACCGGATAATTCAAGTAGCCCAACGAAATGAAGAATTCACCGCACCAGTTGCTTCCGAGCAGGTAGTGGTTAAATAATTTATTCCATCCCTACAAACTGACTCTGAAGATGTTCGAGTTTGCCAGAGAGGTCATTTGTTGACTGCCCGCATGACTGAAGTCGTGGGAACAGTCAACCATGGGAAGCGCCACGGGAAGGGAAAGTTTTAGGAACAGGTATTACGACCGATCGAGCTGTACATGTCATATGTGTCGTAAAGAGATTGCGTCAGGCCATGTGCGGTGGGCAAGGTTCGAATCATTGATAAAAATTTGTGATCTTATTTGCTTATGAGAGTTTCTAAACACCCTTATACAACACAAGAGGGCGGCATCATCGCTCTGGCTCGCACAACAGCGAAGCTCACCCAACCGCCAGCTTGCCCAGTTGTCAGGTGTTCCCCAAGCCGCTATTGCTCGGATTGAGGCAGGGACAGTATCACCCAGGTTTGATACCATTTCTCGAATTCTCGCAGGAGCAGGGCTGGAGATGAGAATTCAAGTTGCGCAATATGACGACGATGATGAGGTCTTGGCAACTCGCTATGCCCGTCTCAACGATAAAGAGAAGGCATTAGCTGACGAGCGACACCAGGGGAACGTGAAGATGTTCAGAGAAGTGGGTCGGAGGGCCGGAGGGTAAGAAGCCAGTTTCATGACTCCGAACGGTCTAAATGCTACAGCAATCGTCAATATTTTGAACCGACATGGTGTCGATTCCGTTTGGGTTAGGCAGCGAAGGATACTTCTAGAGCTTGAAATTTTGACGTCACGTTTCTTCTGAGTTAAATTCCGGGCAACTCCACACCGGTCATAACGCCTACCTATGTTAAGAACACAACTGTGTGGCTAAGGAATCACTTTACGATACACTGAATACACGTATTTAGTAAGGACATAATCGTGGCGACTTCAATTCGGCTGGATCCGGAAATTGAACAACGACTAGACCGCTTAGCCGTCCAAACTGGCCGCACTAAGGCGTACTATTTGCGGGAACTGATTGTAAATGGCATTGAAGACCTGGAAGACTTCTATCTTGCTGACGCGACGATGGAACGCGTGCGCAAGGGTAAAGAAAACGTGTTCACGCTAGAGGAAGTGGAACGCAATCTTGGCTTGGAAGATTGAGCTTACAGAGTCAGCAACCAAGGTTTTGGCAAAGCTCGACAAAGGTGAAGCAAAGCGCATTACAACTTTTCTTCGGCAACGCCTAGCCACTCTGGACGATCCACGCTCGGTTGGCAAAGCATTGGTTGGTCCGCACTTTGGTATGTACTGGCGCTACCGGGTAAGGGACTATCGGATCATCTGCGACATACGGGACGAAGCTCTTTGTATACTCGTGGTCCTGATTGGCAACAGGCGCGCGGTATATCGATAGTTTTTATTTATCTCCGGAATGGCCGCTGGATCGGTGCTGGAGGTAGGCCGACGCGTTGTGGCGCCCAATCGTCAGGCATCTGGGGGATTCTCCTGAATGGCTCGGATAGAGCTGTATTCGGTGATTATCTGGCGGAGGAAATCTCCGGTCTCACGGTTTTTTCATACTGAACTTTGAGTCTTGCTGAATCTTCTGCGGAAGAAATTGCCAGTACATAAAACAGTAACCAAAAGGCGCCCCCAAGTCCCTTTTTGCACCGATATTTCCAAAAGGTCTACAGGCTTGAACCTGCAAGTTTCTATTTTCTGCCACGTGTTTCACCCTTACATTTAAAACTATTAATCCGGCAGCTCGTCGGATTCAATCAGAAGATGTCGGTGAAATTCCGGAACTGTCTTGCGAATTTGAACTCAGGCCTTCAGTACGATCCTTTGCACCTTGGAAAAAATAGAGAATGCTTGGGGAACTCGTGGTGCGGAGGGCAATAGCGGCATCTAGTTATATGTATTGATTTGCTAAATGCCACCAGCGAGGCGGTAGTATCTCTTTAAGTGCAATCAGGGAATCCGGTGTGAATCCGGGGCTGTCCCGCAACTGTAACGTAGAGCCAAATCCAACAATTGACCACTGCAGCATTTAGCGGGAAGGTCGGATGAGGCGGTGAAACGGAGCCAGGATACCTGGGCACGCTCTATAGGTCGAGTTGTTCGATTGGGAGATGCGTGGACATCAGAAATTCGGGAAAGTATATCTTTCTCGGCGGTACCCGTTCCGGCAAGTCATACCTTGCCGAACAGGCCATCGCCACCAGACATTCGCAGATCTGTTATGTGGCGACAGCGCCCCGGGCCTGGATATCCTCTGATCCCGATTTTGCCGCAAGGGTTGCCGAGCATCAAAAGCGCAGGGGTGCCAATTGGCAGACCTTGGAACTGGCCCGTCCTGAAGATCTCTACGAACTCATCGAAAAGGCTCAAATCCCAACACTTGTTGATTCGGTTGGCGGATGGATCGCCCATGATGATGTGTTCGTACCGGATTTCGGCCGTTTGGAAGCCGCCATTCGAAGCTGCCGGGCGCCGCTTTCATTTGTGGCCGAGGAAGCCGGTCTGGCCGTTCATCCGAAGTCCCAGGCGGCCCGCAGATATGTGGACCTGCTCGGCCAGACAAACCAAGCTATAGCCAAGTGTGTGGACAGAGTCTTTTTTGTCGCAGCCGGAACGGCAACTGAGCTTTTCACTCCCAAGTTCATGGAGGAGGGCCAATGAAGGACGACCTGTTGGGAGCGGTGAGCTTTCTGACTATTTTTGGTGGTGGACATCCTCCCAAAGAGTCCAGCAAATACTGGTTTTGCCTGGCTGGTGTAATAGTTGGGGTAATCTCGGGACTAGTGTGGCAGCTG
>JABEUP010000169.1 GCA_013044365.1 Acidimicrobiaceae bacterium | reverse complement strand
TCTCGAAGCGACTTTAGGACCTCTCTGATTGCCTGAGTAGCACTTAGCAGTGCACCCACCGGGAAAATAATCATCTTGAAGCCGAGTTGCCTGATCTCGTCATAAGTGAGCGGGGGCGTTTTACCACCCTCGGCCCAGTTATACAAAAGCGGCATATCCGAAAAAGTCTTGGCAATCACTTCTATTTCTCCGATACCTTCAGGAGCTTCTATAAACAGGACGTCCGCCCCGGCATCCCGATAGCTTTTGGCACGATCCAAAGCTGATTCCAGCCCTTCAACGGCGCGGGCATCAGTACGAGCGATAATGACAAAGTCAGCTGACCTTCTAGCGTCCACCGCTGCCTTGATCTTGGAGACCATATCGTTGCGGGGAATCACCTCTTTGCCCGCCATGTGACCACATTTCTTAGGAGCCACCTGGTCTTCAAGATGGAACCCCGCCACCCCGGCCAGTTCATACTGCTGAATTGTCCGAATGACTGAGATCGGATTTCCGTAACCCGTATCGGCATCGGCAATGACAGGAAGTGGACTCACCGCCTGTGAAATCTGCCTGGCATGGTCCACCATCTCAGTCATTGTTAATAGACCAACGTCTGGCCTGCCTAAGATCGCGGCCGCAGCGCCGAATCCGGTCATGTAGACAGCGTCAAATCCGGCTTCCTCAATCAGCCGGGCACTCAGACCATCAAACGCACCGGGAGCCATCAGTGGCTCCGGCCCGGCAAGCAGTTCACGGAGACGCGCTCCCGGGTTCGATCCTGGACTCATTAGCTTTCCCATTGATTGCTCTTCCTCCCCGTCGGCTCCAGCCCAGGATGTGCCAGCTCAAGCGACAACCAATGGCGGCAAACCTGAAATCTTATCGATTGATACCTGCAAAGAATGACAACTTCTGACCCTAGCAGGTGGCCGGTACCTTGATGGCGACTCCGCAATCCCTAAATCACAGGTTGAAAGGAAATCTCTGACATCGTCAAAACTGGCTCTAGCCAGTTTTAGCCAACCACCGCTAAACCAGCCTGAGCGCATTCCATGTCTTGGGAGTAATGACCACCCGAGCAGCCAATGCCCCCAATAATCTTTCCACCCACAACGATTGGGTATCCGCCGCCAAATACCACCAGGCGCGGAGTGTGTACGATACCAGTGTTGAGAGGCGGATCGTTCTTAATGAAATCGAACCAGGCATCGGTTGACAACCCGAAGCTGACCGCCGTGTATGCCTTATTCTGAGCAATTTCCACACTGAGAAGAGCGGCCCCATCCATCCTTTTAAATCCCTTTAAGATTCCAGATTCATCAACAATTGCGATCACCATAGGAACACCGATTTCGACAGCCTTGTTTGATGCGGCATTTATGATCTCGTTCGCCAAATCGCTAGTGATACTTGGCTTCTCGAAGGTCTGTGCCATAAAATTATCCCCCTTGTTATCACGCGCCAAATGCCCCCTGCAGAAAGCGCAAAACTATGCTAGCTCGCCGGAAATTAATTGAACAGCTTTATTTATCCAACCTTATGTCAACCTACCATTGAATCACCATAAGTTAGAGCGGCAAACCAAAGGGGGCTCGAAAATGAACGACCTCATCCAGGACGGAGGGACGAATTTTGTACTACCTATCCTGTTCAGGACGCATGGTTGGAAATGCAACGACTTCACGGATTTGCGACTGATCGGTCAATAACATCACCAGCCGATCGATACCAATTCCGAGCCCTCCTGTAGCTGGCAGACCATACTCTAGGGCTCGGATATAGTCCTCATCCATTCCCATTGCCTCGTCATCCCCAGCTTGCGCCTGCGCAACTTGATGAAGAAACCGTCTCCTCTGTTCGGCAGGATCAACCAATTCGGAGAAAGCATTGGCCAGTTCACGACCTGCGACGATGACCTCGAATCTCTCTACCATATCCGCCTTGTAACGGTGATCGCGGGAGAGGGGAGACACCTCTAACGGATAATCACACACAAAAACAGGGTCCCAGATGGTGTGCTCGGTCGTTTTTTCGTAAATTTCCAAGAGCACCTTACCCTGTCCCCACGAAGGAGCCACTGCAATCTCGTTCTCACGCGCGATAGCTGACAACTCATCAAGATCCATCGAAAGCCGGACTTGCTTGTCAAGCCGTGCAGATACCAGTTCCTCCATGGTCACCCGTCTCCAGGGTGGAGTCAGGTCAATTGGTTTGCCCTGGTAACTTATGATCTTGGATCCACATACCAACTCGGCTAGATGCGCGACAAGATTTTCCGTCAGTTCCATCATGTCGCTGTAATCGGCATAAGCCTGATACAACTCAAGCATCGTAAACTCTGGATTATGCCGCGGGGAAATGCCCTCGTTCCGGAATACCCTTCCGATTTCGAAAACCCTCTCAAACCCACCAACCACGAGACGCTTGAGATACAATTCAGGTGCAATCCGCAGGTAAAGATCAATGTCAAGCGCATTGTGATGAGTGGTAAATGGTCTAGCCAAGGCGCCACCAGCCACAGAATGCAGCAATGGGGTCTCGACCTCCATGAAACCCATATCTTCGAGATACCGCCTCATTTCTGAAATGATCTTGCTGCGCTGTACGAATACAGTCCTGGCATCGGGATTAGCCCATAGATCCACGTATCTCTGGCGATACCGGGTGTCAGGATCAGTTACCCCATGCCATTTATCACCAAATCCTCTTTGTGCGTTGGCAAGGACCACCCATTTGACCACCTTAATTGAGAGTTCACCTCTTCTGGTGGTCATCACTTCACCGATGGCACCAATCCAGGTTCCCAGCGACAGAGATATAAACTTTTCAAAGTCCTCTGTGGCGTCGCTGCTGGCAAAAAGTTGGACATGCCCGGAGGAATCTCTCAACTCGGCGAATGCAATCTTGCCCTGTGTGCGAAGAAGCATGATCCGTCCAGCCACAGAGTGAGTGATCCCGCTGCTTTCACCCTGACCCAAATCGGAAAAGCTCTGGCGAATATGGGCAGTATCGCTGGTTACGGCAAAAGAGTAAGGGACATTAGAAAGTTCATTCTGGTCATCTTTTGGGCTGTCTGACACCTGTAATTCAACCTCTCGCGGGCGTATTCATCTCATATATCAAACGCAGACCGTGAAGTGTCAGCCATGGCTCGACGACATCGATCTCGTTGCAGTAGCGGGAAATCAAGCTGCTCAACCCGCCTGTGGCAATCACTGTGGTAGCACCTCCGAGTTCGGCCTTGAACCTTCGGCAGAGACCATCTGCCTGTTCCGCGAATCCGTAGAGGGCCCCTGACTGAATCGATTCCACTGTGGACTTGCCAATCACACCTCTCGGTTCAGTGAGCTCAACCTTTCGGAGAGCGGCAGCATTGGCAAACAATGCATTCAAAGATATCTCAATACCTGGAACAATTGCACCGCCCAGATACTCTTTGTTCCCCGAAACCGCATCGAAGGTGGTCGCTGTTCCAAAGTCAACTACCACGCACGGTCCGGGGTAGAGATCATAGGCGGCGACGGCGTCAGCAATTCTGTCGGCACCTACCTCTTTCGGAGAATCATAGAGAATTGCCATCCCGGATCGAATCCCTGGGGCTACCACCACGGCTTCCACCTGAAACCATCGGTCAAACATGTCTCTGAGAGCGGTCGTCAGCGAAGGCACGGTCGAAGAAAGGACTAATCCAGAAATTGAACCCAGACGATCCAGACCGCGCATACCCAACAATTGCGAAAACAGGAGCGCATGCTCGTCGGCCGTACGGTCAGACACGGTAGCGATTCTGAAGTTGTGACTTAACCCGAAGTTGGCCTTTCTACCGCCTTTGACTGATCCGTCACCGGTTTCGACGCTGCTCAGATCATAAAGACCAAACACCGTCTGGGTATTACCGACATCAATAGCTAAGAGCATCGCCTAAACCTTTACCGATCCGCCTGTGCGGCAATATTATCTATCAGCCTTACCTCGCCAACCCATGCAGCGAGTAATAGTCTTACCGGCCCTTCGATACGCTCAGGCTTCAAAAGTGTGCGCGGATCTACCACTACAGCGTAGTCGAGTACAGGCTGGTTGGATTTTGCAATCCCATTAATCTCGCGACCCAGCTCCCGTTGCATCAGGACTTCTATTTTCCCTGGATCCATCTCACCGTTTCTCACCGCATCCCGCGCTGCATACAGCGACCGCGACAATGCTGCCGCCGCAACTAACTGCTCGGAATCAAGGCGCATATTACGCGAGGACAGCGCGAGTCCAGTGCCTTCACGAACAATGGGTACCGGTACGATTTCTACCGGGAAATGCATCTCCTCGACCATTCGCGATATCACTGCAACCTGCTGAAAATCCTTTTCCCCAAAATATGCCCGGCATTTCCCTGCGAGAATGAAGAGCTTCGACACGACCGTCACCACTCCGGAAAAATGTCCCGGTCTCGAGGCTCCTTCCAAGATATTGGCAAGACGGTCCACTTCGAGATGGAAAAGAACCGGCTGAGGATGCATCTCCTCGGGATCTGGGGTAAATACCAAATCAACTCCGTGGGTCTGGGCAAACTCAATATCTTTTTCGATAGTACGGGGGTATTTTTCGAGGTCGCCCGGATTATCAAATTGAAGAGCATTTACAAATACTGAAACCACGACAACATCACATTCTCTGCGGGCGTTTACTATCAGTTGCTGATGACCACCATGCAATGCGCCCATGGTGGGAACCAAACCGATTGTCTTCCCCCCAATGCGCAGGTTCTCGCATGTGGCCTGAAACTCCACTGCACTGTAAATCCGATCCACAGTTCTCCTCATGTAAATTGGTTTCGTAAAACCCACATCCATTGCCTAGCAAATTGACTCTGAATAAATCCATACGCCTGGATACGGACAACTAAGCTGCTGATTCAACGCCAGCCCGATCTCTTCGGCCATCTTCCGATTCAACTGTCCAGCCAGCTCCGGGTCAAGCTCAAATAACGGTGCAATCACAAACGCTCTCTCAGCACATCGCGGGTGCGGAACAGTCATGAGCGGATCTATTGAAAACATCCCCTCCACATAGATCACGTCCACGTCAAGGGTCCGCGGCCCGTTAATTTGATTCCGTTCTCTCTTTGCCTGAAGTTCCAGCTCATGGACCAGGTCTAGAAGCGCTCTTTTATCTGCGGCGTAATCAAACCCGACAACCGCATTCAGAAATGGCCCCGAACCTTCGGGTGCCTGGATAGGTTCCGTCTCATACACCCTTGAGCAACGAACCTGGCCTGGGATTGAACACACCGCTTGGCGCAGGTATTCGATCCTATTGCCAAGATTAGAACCTAGCGCCAAATAGGTTCTAGCCAAATCCTCTCCTAACCTTTACTGCAGCGTAATTGAGCGCAAATGAGACCGGAGGCTTCATTTTTTTTACCGTTACCTCCACCTCTAAAACCAGGGGAAGGCTAAGAATTTTTTCGGCAATCGCCTCAGCCATTGCCTCGATCAAACTAAAGCGATTAGCAGTCACTACTTCAATAACTAGGTTTCCCAGCAGAGAGTAATCAACGGCAAGGCCAAGATCATCCTCAATACCTGCATTGCGGAAGTCGCCATACACCGCCAAGTCGATTTCGAATGGCTGAGGTTCGGCCTTTTCCGATTCAAGAACTCCGTGGGATGCAGTTGCCTTGATGCCGTCCAGAAATACCTTGTCCACTAGCTGCCCGCCTTGAATGTCAGGCCCGGTTTATACGAAAGCAGGTTGAGAAGCTCTTTGGTTTCGGCGACATCGTGTACCCTCATCATCGTTGCGCCATGAAGATAGCACCAGGTGCAAGATGAAACCGACACCTCGGTACGCATAACTGGCGGAACCTCTGTGCCTGTTGAAACTTTGGCGATTGTGCCCAGGAATGCTTTGCGCGAGGTACCAACCAGCATAGGCACCCCTAGCTCCGTCATTTTTCCAAGACCATTCAAAAGAGTAAGGTTATGGGCAAAGTTTTTTCCAAAACCGATACCCGGATCGATCCATATGTCCGTAATTCCCAGGTCACTCGCCCAATTGACTTTCTCTGCCAAGTAGTCGTAGACCTCCTGGACAACATCGTGGTAAAGAGGATCATGCTGCATCGTCTGAGGGCTGCCTTGCATATGCATGGCCACCCATCCAATACCGTAATCTGCTGCAACCGGCGCCAGAGTTGCACTTATGTCATTTATTAGGGTCGCGCCTGCCGCTGCAGCTTTGGCAGCAACTTCCGGCTTGAAGGTGTCGACCGAGACCCGATAACTTTTCGAGAGCTCAGTTATCACCGGAATAATCCGGCGCAACTCCTCCTCTATTGGAACTGGTGCGGCTCCGGGTCTGGATGACTCGCCGCCGATGTCAATAATGTCAGCCCCCAGCTTCACCAACTGATGCCCGCGCTCGATTGCAACCCCTGCATCAAAGAAACGTCCGCCATCAGAAAAAGAGTCGGGGGTCACATTCAAGATGCCCATAATCCCCTGGCTGCATCCAACGGCCCTGTCAGAATACGAAGCTGTGTTAATGGGCTGCATCTCGGCCCTTTGCAATCAGCTCCAAGGCTTCAGCCCTGGTGACTCCATCATTTTTGAAGGCACCCCGTACCGCGGAGGTCATGGCCCTGGAACCGACCTTCTTCGACCCGCGCATAGACATGCAGAGATGTTCAGCTTCCACAACCACCAGCACGCCTTTTGGCTTCATGGTTTCCTGGATCGCATTGGCAATCTCAGTGGTAAAGCGCTCCTGAACCTGCAATCTCTTCGCAACTCCGTCGACCAGCCTTGCAATTCCTGAAAGACCAGCTATATGACCTAACTCGTTTGGAATGTAGGCAACGTGGACATCACCAAAGAATGGCAGCAAATGATGCTCGCACAGTGAGAAAAACGATATGTCCCGCAACAGAACCATTTCCTCGTGACCGGCAGGAAACATCGATCCGAGAAAGGTTTCGCTGGACTGATTTGTCCCGGCAAGCAGCTCCTCTAACATTTCCGCAACCCGAAACGGGGTGGCCTGCAACCCATCCCGATTGGGATCCTCACCTACAGCCTCCAGCAGTTCGGCAATCAACTCCTGGACTCTCTGCTTTTGAAACCTGCGTGTCTGAGTACCTTCTGCCGATTCACTGGCCACGGTTAGCACCTCTGGTCTTATTCTGTACACACTGCCACATAAGGAAGATTGCGGTATTTTTCGGCCAGGTCAAGTCCGTAACCGACGACGAATACCGGCGGTATCACAAATCCAGTGTAGGCAATTTTCAGACCGGCAGGCTGCATTCCCTCTTTGACCAGCAGAGCACATACCTCTACCGATCTTGCATTGCGCGCTTCGAGATTGCGGACGAGATAGGACAAAGTCAGTCCGGAGTCGACGATGTCCTCGACAATTAACACGTCCTTGCCGGATAAGTCGAGGTCGAGGTCTTTGACTATCCTCACAACACCAGAGGTTTTGGTGGTTGCACCATATGAGGAAACTGCCATAAAATCGAACTCAACCGGCAAATCGATTGCCCGTGCCAAATCAGCCACGAAAAGCAGCGCGCCTTTTAGCACCCCGACCAGAAGTAAGGACCGGCCTTTGTAGTCCTGAGAGATGGTTCTGCCGAGATCGGCAATTTTTGCCTGCATCTCTAACCCTGTTATTAGTATTTCGCCTAAACATGGGTCTGAATCGGCCCAACTGACATCTGAGAAAGAATTTGGTTCCATGACATGAATCAACTTAGTTCATCAATTACTCGTCCTGGCATCGAAATTTGGTGATCTCGCTTCGTCGAATCGATATCGAACTTGGAAAGCTTACCCTTTGACCTCCGGACTCTGACCGCGCCGGGCAGATCTGTGGCGACTTTTTCGCCTCTTGCAACCCTCAGGACATCAAGAACAAGCTCGCGGGAGAGAGTGTGACCTCGCTCATCAGCCAACCACCGCCTAATCGCCTCAGTTGCAATAATCTCATCAGCACCGGACAATTGCTTGGCCTCAGTGGGGTCGATTGCACCGGCTTGAGAGGTTAAATAATCTGCCACTTGCTGAAAGATGAGTGCGCTTCGTACGAGTATCGGTACGATATCTCGTTGGGAAATGTCAGACAACAGCGGAAGGAGTTCGCTTCGAACTCGATTTCTTATAAATTTTGGGTTGGAGTTGGATTCATCAACTACAAAATTGATTGAGAGGGCTTGACAGATTGACTCCGTTTCGGACCTTCTCAGATCTAGTATTGGGTGTAGCGGCCCTACCGAAATGGATCCAAGACCTCGCGGACCTGCTCCCCTCATCAAATTGATCAACATGGTCTCGCTCAAATCATCAGCGGTATGACCTGTGGATACTCCTTCGATGAAGTTAACCCTGCGCATTTCCCTGGCCCTCTCTTCGAGGTTGGCGCCCTGTTCAACTTTTGACTGATAAATCTCCACTTTGACACTGAGCGCCCGGGCCAGATCATCCACTGCTACGGCCTCTGCCCCGGAAGATGGCCGCAACTGATGATCTAAATGCCAAATACGAACGTTGGGATTGAATAGGTACCCCAAAATCAGAAGCGCCGTTGAGTCAGCGCCGCCTGATACGGCAAGCTCTAAAAGTTTTGTCTTGGGGTGAAGTGCGAAATGGCACCGATTCAGTAATTTACCTGGATTCAGCCCCGCCCGACCCAGTCTGTCCGCGATAAAATGGGCCTTGTTCTCCGGCTTTATGCTGGAAAGCAGTTCGATACTCACCAGCCAAAGCCTACACTTTGCCGCGGATGAAGCTACTCTCGAGCTGGATGTCTGTCCCAAAAAACGTGAGTCTTAAGCAGGCGCATCCCAAGAAGGCCAATATTAATTAACCTGAAGTTCACGATCTTGCACCTAGCCGGGTAATCCAAAGGGCAGGATCGCGAATCTCCGAAATATCAGGAAGATTTTCGGAATGTTCCCAAACCCTATTGAACAGACCAGCCCCTCCAACCTCCTCGACCCGATGGACGAACTTTGCGCCATCCTGGTATTGGCGCATCTTCGCATCTATGCCGAACAGCTGAGACACCAGCTTGGCAAGTCCCCTCTGGGAGTTACGCCGTTGGGAAAATACCTCCTCAAACCTGACCGACTCCAAAATATCGTTGGCACCGGCACGGTTCATTACCACATCGCCGTGGCCTTCCAAAAGCGACATGAGCCCGGTAATTTTGTTCAGGCTACCCATTTGTTCGGGGGTGGCAAAAAATCCTATAGGGCCAAGTTCACCTAAGGGATTCCTCCCTTCGCGGATTTCATCGAAGACTTTCTTTAGGGCGGCAAAAAAGGCGCTCGGATCGGGATTTGCAAAGGAAATAGCATCGTCAAGCAATGCTTTGAAATAACCCCTCATCCATTCCACGCCATTAAACTGCGCTCTGTGTGTAAGCTCGTGGAGAGCTATCCAGTGCCTGAATTGTTTCTGGTCAAAGCCATATTTCATTTCGACGCCAATGATATTTGGAGCCACAAAATATACCTTGTCATCGTCAAAGTCGCCGCTTGCATCAGCAAGAATCACATCGAACTGGCCTAAGACTTTCGATGAAAACCAGCCCAGGATCGCACCCAGCTGGACTCCCGCGACAGCAGAACTAACGCTGGACATTCTCCAACGGGGTAACTTTTCGGACATCTGCTCCAGCAATGGGGTAAGAGTAGTTCTGAAAGATAGGATATTTGCTTCAGCCCATTCAGACCTTGTCATAACGAGCGGAGTTGCCGAACCAGCAACATTTAGTCCGGTAGCATTTGCAACCTGCAACTGCGCCTGGGAAAATACCGAAATCAAGTCCAGTTCCAATGACTCTATCTCGGACTTGGGAGGCTCAGGGAAGTAACCCGCAACGCTCTTTGCTACCCGGGAAGCTACCTCCCATGAAATCACATCAGGCATAACACCCCATTTTAGTTTATTACTTCGGTTAGGCGATCTTACGCCCTCGGGTACGTGGAACAGTTATCGGCTGATGCAAATAACAGTATTTACCACGGTTATACATTGACAATTTCGTCTCACAGCCAACGCTGTTGCAAACACGATCTTTTGAATATGCCCTCGAGGGTTTCTCGCCACCGATTAGTGGCAGTGCGCCAATAATTTCTGTAGTAGTTGCCATATTTTTAATAACTTGGAACAAAGGAATTAAATTCCAAGGTATTTACTATCAAATACTAAAGGCAAACAAAACGGAGATCAAACCGCCGTTTTGGCTAAACGACCTTACCATATTTCAATATCGCTTCAACCTTGGCCCGGATACTATCCGGACAACGGTCCCTTGACTTCGATGCAATCATGCTCCGAAGCTCAGATTCGAACTCAAACGCCTCAAGACACGGTGAGCACTCATCAAGGTGCTGCCTAATCTTTTCTTTGCGGTCCTGAGTCAGTTCGCCATCTAAAAATGTGTAGAGGCGGGCTATTGTCTCCTGACAGCCAGCCCGAGCTGAATCAGTTTCTTGCGAATTGTCCATAATCACCTAAACCCTTGCGCATTCCAACCTCGACCAGCGCCTTCTGTAGTGCTTTTCTTCCCCGATGCAGACGGCTCATAACTGTACCCAATGGGACTCCGACGATATCGGATATCTCCTTGTATGAAAAACCTTCCACATCTGACAACAGCACCGCTATGCGAAACTGTTCCGGAAGTGACTCTATTGCATCTTTGACGTCAGTATCTGTGAATTTCTCCAGAACTTCTTCCTCAGCACTTTTACCTGTGGTTCCCCCCTCAAGTGAGCTAATTCTCTTGTAAAGATAGAGATCCTCTATGTCGTCCATTCCGCTCTCGTCGGGCCGCCTCTGCTTTGCCCTGTATGAGTTGATGAAGGCATTAGTTAGTATCCGATAAAGCCAGGCCTTGAGATTAGTACCCTCCTGGAAGGTTCCAAAACCCCGATATGCCTTTAGATATGTCTCTTGAATCAGGTCCTCGGCATCGGCCCGATTTCTTGTCATTCTCAGAGCAGCACCATAAAGAGCATCCGCATACTCCAATGCTTGTTCCGCAAATTTATCCTGATCAGCCACCAAAGTAACGGTAGCCGCTAATAAAGAAAGCGACATCGAATTATACCAACAAAATAATCGGATTCAAAATTCCTGACTTAATAAATCAGATTCATAGGTCACAAGAATTCGAATTTGCCACTAAGGAGTTAAACGTTGTCAGGCGTCCCTAACGGCCACGTCGGTACCTACTCAGCACTTGTCTCATCGACCTGGATTTGACGAGGCAGAAAGTCCTCTCTGCTGGTTGCCAGGTCCGTGACTTGCCATTGAAGCCAGTAATGCGTGCTGCCGGGGATGGATGTTGTTATTCTCCCGCGCCATGTCCTGTCTTTTATTCGACAAGTCAGTAGCGGAGTTCATAAATTCTACGGGATAGCATGCAATCCAATTCTTCTTGCCACATCAGCTTGACGAACATCAAACGTTAAAAAGCTAACAGTAGGTCCGATACGTTTTGCCGCAGCTAGATGAAGAGCATCAAGGGTTCTCGCATTAGTTTGCTCCGCAATCATTGCGGCTAGCTCACAGGTCGCGGCATCGAGTTCAATAATTGCAATAGCCTCCATATCCTTGACAAAATTGATGCAGGCGTCAATCGCCGCTTCCGGGTCAAGGAGCCTATACAAATTCCTCCGAACCTCAACAATAGTAAGGCGAGCCGTCAAAACCTGGGGATCCGACTCCAAAAGTTCATTAGATTTTTCGGAGTCCGGCTCATCCACATAGCGTTTCAAAAGAGCTGACGAGTCAGCATAAAGTGTCACCTTGCTCTGTCTTCTTCAAGAATTGAGCTTATCAAATGTCGGGCCTTGTGACGCTTGACGGAAGTAAATCCAGAACGGACGGGCAATGTGATCCAGCCCTCGTCGGCGGCCGCCGCAAGATCAATCTCACCATAGGCAGGACCTAATGAGGCGACCGCGCGCCCTCTATCGGTCACCGTGATAACTTCGCCTGATGAAGCTCTTTTCAGGTATCTTGAAAGATTAGTCTTTAGATCTCTTACTCCAACTTCCATGTAGTCATTTTACCAGGTATTGTGACTACATTCGGTTAGTCTCCCAAAAATATCAAGCTAGCTTAGGGAACGGTTGTAAATCCCCTCGCGTATTTAGCCGACCCGATGCCTCATGGTTACCTTGCAGACTTCATTTTGCCAGTGGGCCCGTGGATAGGGAAACTCTCGACAGAAATCTGGAGATCCACTCACAAGATCATACAATAAATTCTCTGAGCCCGAGAGGAGATTTGAACTCCTGACCTGCTCATTACGAGTGAGCTGCTCTACCGACTGAGCTACCCGGGCGCCGCGCTAATTCTAGCTGCCCTTGCCAGCAAGACGACTAAGTAAGGCTACAAGCATCAAAAATTCATTGCAATTCCTCCTTAGGGCCTGTTGAGCCTCCTCAATTTGGCTTATCACATCGATAAGATACTTGTGCCGGGATGGTTCATGACCGCTAAGAACAATCTGATTGCGGTAGTATCGCTCAAGGAGCAGCAGTCCAGCCCGAAACTCTGCGGTTCGAATCCGGCGAAGCTCTCTATGGTGTTGATCTTCGAGTCTTTTCACGGTGGACTCTCGGAGGTCTCCCTGAGCTTTCGCAAGTTCGGTGACTTCTTTGACCTCTTTTTTCTGCTCATTACTTCGACGATCCTCCATAAGTCCGGCGACACTTATAAGTCGGTCCGCCAATTTGATGATCTCCGCCGTATCCTGAGCCAGGAGCTTGGGAAGCTCTTCCCAGAGTCCAAGCTTCTCCCTGAGCTCCGGATCACTTGCCAACTTCACCGCCCGTGACCATCTTCCAGCACTTAGACGAACGGCCTCAGCAGATACCTCGTCGCTGTAACCGACGTCATGCAAATAGCTGTATATTTGCTCGTCCGACAACGGGTCGAACTTCAATACCACTGACCTGGACATCAGTGTCCGAAGTTCTGGAACTTCGGTTGAAGCAAGTAGCAGAAAGATAGTTGATTCAGGGGGCTCTTCGACGCTCTTGAGAAGGGTCGGTGCTGCCTTTCCAACGAGATCCAGCTCTGGAACGATAATGATCCGGTACTTGGATCCCGAAGTCGAGCGGAAAGCCAGATTCACTATCTCACGTGCATCGTCAACCATTAGAAAGGGGCCGGTGCGTTCGTATACGGCAACGTCAGGATGTGAATTCCTCTCAATTGCAATACAGCTTTGACACTTGCCACAGCCTGCTTCCAGACAGAGAATTGCTTTGGCAAATGCCTTCGCAGCCTCTAAAACGCCGGCATCCTGGGGCCCGATGAAAAAATAGGAATTTCTCGGATTTTGAAAGTGCGCCTGCAGTTCACTTGCAAGCCTATCCTGACCCGGAATCTTTTCAAATAGATCGACAATACTCATGAGAGCGTCTCTACCTTTACTTTTCTCCGAAATTTTGAATCACTCTCAGCACATGGGCGAATATCTCTTCGTGCAACTGCTCAACTGAAAGCGAGGCGTCCAGAGTTACCCAGGAATCTGAAAAAGAAAGCTCTTCATAGCCCTTGGCGACTCTGGCAAAGAATTCGTCGGTCTCGATTTCGATTCTGTCGCGGGAAGTACCCTTGCGCGCCATTGCCGCTGCTGGATCAAGTTGAAGAAGGAAGGTCATATCCGGATCAATTGCGTATGAGGAAAAATGGGTGACTATCTTAAGAACATCCAGCTCAAGCCCTCTTCCAAATCCCTGGTATGCAAGGTATGAGCCGGCAAACCGATCACAAATCACGAAGCGCCCATCTTTGAGACTGGGAAAAATCAGCTGGGAAACATGGCTTGCTCTGGCGGCAGCCATGATAAGCGCCTCGGTACGGTCATCGATTGGACCGTCTGCACCAGACAACACGATTTGTCTAAGCT
Organism: Acidimicrobiaceae bacterium; assembly: GCA_013044365.1. Classification (GTDB taxonomy): domain Bacteria; phylum Actinomycetota; class Acidimicrobiia; order Acidimicrobiales; family Acidimicrobiaceae; genus SCQM01. The sequence continues at coordinate 10,051 of JABEUP010000169.1, read as the reverse complement.
TTTCAGCCAGCGCCGTCCCACCGGGTTCGCGGGTTAGTACAACCTCGCGTTGTAGCTCCGCTCGGACACGCTCGGCCAGAAGGGACGCCTGGGTGCTCTTGCCCACTCCTTCGACACCTTCAAAGGCGATGAACAAGCCTCGTTTCAACTCTTGGTCTTCCTGGTTGATCTTTTAGCTGCAGTCTTTTTGGCAGCCGTTCCTCTAGTGGACCGCTTTTTCGTAACGCCACCGTTTACAGCAATCGATTCTTTACGCATTTCGATAAGCTCTACAGCCCGTTCAATAGTCAGCTCATCCAAGGTATCTCCAACTCTAAGCGAGGCATTGACTTCGCCATCGGTCACGTAGGGCCCAAAACGGCCGGTTCGAAGGGTAATCTCTTTCCCATCGGGAGTTTCGCCGACCACTACCACCGGGCCTGCCTTTCGGGCTTGGCCCCCACGTCCAATTTTCGGAGCAGCGAGAAGTGCAAGAGCACCGTTCAAATCTATGGTGAATATCTCGTCCTCCAACGGAAGACTCCTGGTTACACTCCCCTTCTTCAGATAAGGTCCATAGCGGCCGTTTGCAGCCTGTATGACCTGGCCGTCGCTGGGGTCGATGCCGATGTCCCTCGGAAGCGACAATAGCTTTATAGCCTCCTCCAGGGTGACCGTTGACAGGCTTTGGCTGGAAAGCAGAGACGCAGTTTTGGGTTTTTCCTTAGGTGGCATTTCGGATGGATCACCCAGCTGGACAAATGGGCCGAACCGCCCCACTTTGGCCCAAACTGATAGACCGCTTTCCGGATCCGTCCCCAGTGACAAATCGCTTGAGCTTTGGCTAAGCAACTCAAGTGCTTTCTCCACTGTCAGTTCGTCTGGTGCCAGATCAGCCGGGATCGGAGCAGTTGCCTCGTTGCAACTCAGGTACGGACCGAACTTACCAACCCTTGCCAGGATCTCGTTTCCGTCTGGATCATTTCCAATCGGAATCGAATTGATCTCGCGGGGATCGATTTCGTCCAAATGGTCCTGAACCATCGACTTCAGGCCACTTCCGTTGGTACCAAAATAGAACTCGCTCAGATATGGAATAGTCTCTTTTTCACCTTTGGCTATTTGATCCAGTGAGTCTTCAAGGGCCGCCGTGAAATTGTAATCCACCAGATAGTAAAAATACCGCTCCAATAGTGTGACAACGGCAAAAGCCACAAAGGACGGAACGAGTGCGGTGCCTTTTTTCCACACATATCCCCTATCCAAGATTGTGCCTATTATCGAGGCATACGTGGACGGCCTACCCACACCCATGTCTTCGAGAGCCTTCACCAGCGATGCTTCCGTATATCTTGCCGGGGGCGAGGTATTGTGCGACTCCGCTGCCAAATCTAATAGTTCGACTATATCGCCAGTATTAAGTGGGGGTAGGCGAACTTCTGTACTGTCGAGTTCAGCTTCCGGATCATCAGCACCTTCAACATAGGCCCTGAGAAAACCGGGGAAAGTAATCACCTTTCCCGAAGCTCCAAACAATACCTCTTGGCCGGGGGTTAGAGATGGCGAGAAATCTGCCGGGAAAGTCGCGGGAATCGCTGTTTTCAGCCTTACCTGGGCTGATGATCCCTCGGCATCAGACATCTGGGATGCGACGGTACGCTTCCAAATTAGTTCGTACAGCTTTACCTCATCGGAGGAAAGCTGAGCCGAGAGATTTTCAGGAGTTGGCCACTCTTCTCCGGCTGGCCTTATCGCCTCGTGAGCCTCCTGGGCATTCTTGACCTTATTGGCATACGTTCGCGGCTTGGGTGAAACATAACGCTCTCCATACATTTTTGCAGCTAAAGTTCGCGCCGAGGCGAGTGCTGAATCAGCAAGAGCAGTAGAGTCGGTCCTCATATAGGTGATGTAACCATTCTCATAAAGGCTCTGCGCGATAGACATCGTACGCTTTGCGGAAAATCTCAGTTTTCTTCCCGCCTCCTGCTGAAGTGTTGAAGTCATGAAAGGTGCAGCCGGTGAACGCCGATAAGGCTTGTGTTCTACCGAAGCCACCTGGAACTCCTGGCTCTCCAAAACATCTTTTAGTCTGTCCGCCGTTTCCTGATTCAGCAGAACCACCTTGGAACTATCCGACCTTGAGAATTCCCCCGCATCGGAAAAATCTTTACCCCCTGCGACGCGACTTCCGCCGATGGAAACCAGCCCGGCTGAGAACTCCTGTGAGGTTTTGGAAAACTTCCCCGACAAATCCCACCAATTCGCAGATTTGAAAGCCATCCTTGCACGCTCGCGCTCAACGATGATCCTGGTGGCAACCGACTGTACACGTCCCGCTGAAAGCTTGGGCAGTACCTTGCGCCAAAGCACCGGCGACACCTCGTACCCGTAAAGGCGGTCGATGATCCGGCGGGCTTCCTGAGCATCGACCATCTGACGGTCAATGTTTCTAGTCTGGTTTATTGCGGTTGCAATGGCCGCCTTGGTAATCTCATGGAATACCATACGTTTCACGGGCACCTTAGGCGCGAGCACCTCCATCAGGTGCCAGGCGATCGACTCCCCTTCCCGGTCCTCATCTGTGGCCAGATAGAGCTCATCAGCATCCTTAAGCAGCGCCTTAAGTTTTGTAACCTGAGCCTTTTTATCCTTCGATATCACATACAAAGGCTTGAAAGAGTTGTCAACATCAACCCCAAGGCGTGACCAGGGAAGGCTTTTTAAAGAGGCGGGAACATCCGATGCCCCTTTGGGGAGATCGCGGATGTGGCCGATCGAGGACTCAACGACATAATCGGGTCCCAAGAATTTTGCTATCGTCTTGGCCTTTGCCGGAGACTCCACAATTACAAGCTGTTTTGCCATCAACACCTACAGACGTGAGCGAGTTCTATCAAATAATACGGGCAAACTATATCCATCAGTTAGGGCAATTCGCAGCATATGACGCAAACAAACGATAAATAAGAAAATTTCAGTATTGATTTCAGTATTGCTCAGATAAAACTATCCAACCTCAGAACCATCCGGAGAAGCGAGAAATTCGTAATCTGGATTCATCATTGCAAGGTGGCCACCCACGTCGCCCACCACGCCAACGGCGGTAATCAAGCGGCCGGGTTCCATGCCCGGGACACTGCGTCTGCCAGCAAAAACTAAAAGTAGGCCGCCAGTCGGATCTTCCACGCGGGCCGCAAGGCTGGGGACAGAGTCCAGGGACTGAACTCTAACTGATTTCACCCGGCCTGCTATCCGACAGGTGGTACGCCAGGGAAGCGAGCCGATGGGATGGCTTCCAGGAACCAGTTCATGTGTGATTTCCTCAGTTACCGCCTCTTCAGCCTTCTTCTGTTCTCTTACTTCATTTTTGAACTGAACTCGTAATTTGGATTTGCCTGATGAAACACCCGCCACATGAAACGGAACAATGGTCGCATTCACGTGAGGTAGCTGTGATATGACGTCTGCAATCGAATCAGCAGTTTGATCATGCAACACTCTTGACCAGATCCTCGGATACGCCCTGCGAGGCAATAGTACGGTAACCTCTGTTTCCCGGTCAGCCAGCACCTCGGCGACAAGTTCGAGCGCAGCCCTGCGGAGTCGACGGTCCACTACTTCGATGAACTCGAGGTCAATTTTGACAGTCGCCAATCTGGACCATTCCTTTTCAAGCTCGCGGGCCTTTCGGTTAGCAAGAACAAAATGGACCGCTCTGATTTCATCTGTCACGAGCGCCTTCGCGTATTCGAGCGCCCTGGCGGTTGCCAGATCTAGACGATCGACCATTACGATGACTACATGGCGGCGCATTGCAGGCACTTCCGAGGCCAGCGAAACACCTGATTCCAGCTCTTCCTCTTCATTCCTGTACTGCTTATTAAGACGGATGAAAGAAAACACAAGTATTGGTGCCACGACCAGAATCACCCAGGCCCCGGAAGTAAACTTCGTCACCGCAAAAATCAGATCAACCAAAAGGGAGAGTACCGCAGCGGCACCATTGATGACCGCGCGACGCTTCCAATGGTCGCCTTTTTTCACCAGATGGTGTTTCACCATTCCAGCACCTGCCATGGTGAAACCGGTGAATACCCCAATCGCATACAAGGAAATCAGCGCCGAAACACGAGCCCTGGTGGCAATGATCAACACTTCCGCAAGTATCGTCAGGACGATGATTCCATTTGAAAAAGTCAGTCTGTGCCCGCGCCTGGAGAACTGCCGTGGCAGGAATGAATCTTCAGCGGCAAATGACGCAAGAAACGGAAAGCCCGTAAATGAGGTGTTGGCAGCCAAAACAAGTATGGCATAGGTGCTTACCTGCAGAAAATAAAAGGCAAACCGTCCGATTGGCGAATGTCCGTACACTTGGGCTGCAATGAGACTCAACACCGTGGGAGATCCGGAAATCCTTGGCACCGCGTGAACAAACCGGGCCAGTATCGAAACTCCAAAAAACATTATCCCAAGTATCACACTCATAGCGACAAGGGTGATACGGGCATTACGAGGCTGGGGATTTTTGAAGATGCTAACCCCGTTGGAAATCGCCTCAGTTCCGGTCAGGGCGGTACCGCCATTGGCAAATGCCTTCAGAAATATAAAAAGTGAAGCCCCGTATAACAATCCGCTGCCAGCATGCCCCACAGCAACACCGCCTGACACGTGAATCGGAGCTTGGCTCAGTTGACCCAGCAAGCCACGAATCAGGCCAACCATTATCAGTACACCCATGTTGAATATGAAGAGGAATGTCGGTAACGCAAAGGTCTTCCCGGCCTCGCGGATCCCCCTTAAATTTCCGAAAGCAATTGCCATTACAAAAATCACCGACAGAACCACGTTGTAGTGATCCAGTGCCGGAATTGCGGAGGTAAGGGCATCGGTACCGGCCGAAACAGATACAGCAACGGTGAGGGTGTAGTCGATCAGCAGTGAAACACCCGCAACCTGGGCCACCTTCAATCCAAAGTTATCCCTAGCCACAACGTAGGCGCCGCCTGCGCGCGGATATGCCTTAATCACTTCAAGATACGAGGCGGTGACGAAAGTTAGTACTACTAGTACCATGATTGAAACCGGGACAACCAGCGAAAAGGCGGCTATTCCGACGACCGGAATAAGAATGGTCAGGATCTGCTCAGTCGCATATGCCGAGGACGACATCACGTCCGATGACAGGATCGCAAGCGCAATCGACTTAGATAACCTTTCCTCAGACAGTTTGTCGGTGACCAGAGGTTGACCCAGCAATTTGTTTTTCAGGCGATACGAAAGTGTTTCCGGGAGATAGATAGAACCAGTAATTGGAAATGCCTGAGGACTTTTTACCTCGGGAATTCGGATCTCCCGGGTTTCCTCACCGAAGGATTTGGGCACTCCATCTTGAGTATCGTCCGCCCCGGACGACCCGACATTATCAGGGTAACCATTCATAACTTTTCGGAAGCCACCTCACTTGATCTTTCAACAGAGTATAGGAAATCAAAAATTCTTTGTAATTGTTTCCCAACTTTGGTTGTACTTTGCCTCAAAACCGTGTGAGATAGATAACTGTGCACATAATAGTTATTGGTTGTGGAAGAGTTGGTTCAGAGCTGGCCACGCGCTTGAGCGAAGATGGTCATAGCATCGCAGTAATTGACAAGGCGGAAAGAGCGTTCCGGAGGCTTCCCGACAAATTCACCGGTCAGACCATAGTGGGTTTTGGCTTCGATAGGGACCATCTGCTCCAGGCTGGGATCCTTCACGCCGATGCCGTGGCTGCGGTGACCTCAGGAGACAATTCGAATATTTTGAGTGCCCGTATCGCCAAGGAGACTTTTGCAATCAAAAATGTAGTAGCCAGGATTTATGATCCGCGTCGTGCAGTAATCTACCAGCGGCTGGGCATTCAGACTGTTGCGACCGTCACTTGGACAACCGAACAGGCTATCCGTCGGCTGATCCCTGACTCAATCACACCTGAATGGTCAGATCCAGCGGGAAAGATATTTTTGGTCGAGCGCAACCTTCCAGATGCTCGTTGCGGCATGAAGATAGCGTCACTAAATAGCAAGAATGCACGTGTTGTAATGGTGACCAGGGCAAACATTGCACGATTGATGAACCCCGAGTTGATCGGGCAGGAGGGAGACGTCCTCCACATATTGATCGAACGCGAAGCAATCAGTGAGTTTGACGCCAAGCTCTCCAGCAAGGAGCCGGAATGAAAGTCGTAATCGCCGGAGCGGGAAACGTGGGTTCTTTCATCGCAGAAGACCTTCACAATGCCGGTCACGAAGTTCTAGTCCTGGAACAGGACGACCAGCTTGTTGCCAAGCTGTCAAAACAGATCAGCTGCAGATGGGTCGTGGCTGACGCATGCGAGGTTTCGTCACTCCACAAGGCCGGGGTTGCCGATGCCGACGTCATGGTTGCCGCCACAGGAGACGACGAGGACAACCTGGTTGTCTCGCTGTTAGCAAAACAGGAGTTTATGGTTCCAAGGGTGGTGGCTAGAGTGAACCATCCGAAGAACCATTGGCTTTTCAACAAAAGTTGGGGCGTCGATGTGGCGGTTTCCACTCCACATTTGCTCTCGTCACTGGTAGAAGAGGCAGTCAGCGTTGGAACATTGGTCCGCTTGCTTTCCTTTGAACAGTCAGGTGCCAGACTGGTTGAAGTCACCCTGGCGGAAGATTCACCGGCGGTAGACCGGGATATAGCCCAGGTCGGCATTCCGAAGGGAGCTACGATAGTTGCGGTGGTGCGTACCGACAATATTGTCGTTCCCCGCGGAGACACTATCCTGAGGATTGGAGATGAAGTACTGGCGCTGGTGTCCGCTGACACCGAGGAACAGGTGAAACACCTCCTGGTAGGAGGGAGCTAGGACTACCTGGTGGACTTGGCCCGGCAACTCAGGCATCTCGAAACTTCACTCCCTATTAAAGACAGTGGAGAATTCACTTTCATCACCGCCCTGCCTGAGCGCCCTGGCGTCTATGGGACTCCAGCAGACCCCTTCTATCGCGAAATCACCAGGAGCATTTTCCCGAACGGACTTTACAAACATCAAATTATTGCCTTGGAACTTATCGACAGTGGTGAGAATGTCGTAATATCCACCTCGACATCGTCAGGCAAATCGCTCTGTTATCAGTTGCCGTTGGCCAAAGCAATCCTTTCATCAAAAAAGCGGAGCCAACGGCCGAAAGCGTTGGTTATTCACCCAACCAAAGCACTGGCCCAGGACCAGGTAAAAGGCTGGTCCAAGCTGAGGCTGCCCGGTTTGTTGGTAAGCGCATTCGACGGGGACAGCAGCGCAGAACACAGGCTGAATACTAGAAGATTTGCCGACGTTTGGCTCACAAATCCGGAAATGATAAATTCGAACATTCTGGCTAACCACAGCCAATATCACTCGCTGCTTTCCGGACTGGACTTCATCGTGTTGGATGAGGCGCACGTCTACAGGGGAGTATTCGGATCCCATGTGGCGAATCTTCTCCGCAGACTCACCCGGATAGCCAGACTTTACGGATCAAATCCCCGGTATATCTTTACGTCAGCAACCATTTCAAATCCTGCTCAGAGTTGTGCCAGGCTAATCAACCAGGACGTAAAAGTGGTTGAGGAGGATTTTTCACCCCAGGCTGCAAAATTGATAGCCATTTGGAAGCCGAAGGTCTTAGATGAAACCACTGGAACCCGCTCATCATACACTAGAGCTGCGGCAGCGATATCGTCCTACCTGGTTGGTAGCGACCACCGGGTAATCACATTTGTCAGGTCAAGAAGACTGAGCGAGGTGGTCGCAAACCAAGCCCGGGAGATCATTGGCGGCAATGAGGAGTTCGGGGTGCTTTCCTATCGCGGAGGTTACCTTCCCGTCCAGAGGAGAGAAATAGAACAACTGGTTTCAGAGGGTGTAACCAAGCTTGTAGTATCAACCTCAGCCATGGAGCTGGGGGTTGATATCAGCCACCTCGATACCGCAGTAATCGCCGGGTTTCCAGGAACATTCTCGTCTTTCCACCAACAAATCGGGCGGGCGGGAAGAACTAGCATACCCAGCATCGCAATTCTTGTCTGCAGTCCCGACGCTATGGATCAATGGATCGGTTCTAACCCCAATTCGATTTTGTATCGCAGCTCAGAGCAGGCAATTGTAAATCCCGACAACCCTTATATCCTGAAAGAGCACCTCAAAGCGGCCTGCTTTGAGAGTCCGCTGACCCAGCAGGACCTCGCGCTGTTCACTGGCGGAAACCCAGAACATAAACAAGTCATTGACAAGGTCATCCAGCAGCTGCAGGATGAGTCTTCGGTAAGTTTTCGGGCCGGAAAATACGTCAGCAACTCTCAAAAACCTCCCCATCACCAAATTTCAATGCGCTCGACCGGGACCCGGCAGATCTTGATATACGGAGAAAACGGCGAGTTGTTGGGAACCAACGAGTTCGCCAAAGCTCCATCAACACTGCACGAGGGGGCGATCTATCTCCATCTCGGCCAAAGTTTCAAAGTACTTACCCTTGACCTCGAACAGAATTTTGCTATCGTTGAGCCATTTTATGGGCGGGAGCAAACCAGGACCATATTCGACACCTCTTATGAAAACTTTGAGCCGGAAAGAACAGAGTCTTTCGATGGAATGTCCCTTTGTCTCGGGCCTACCAGGATCACTCAGGTCGTCTCGGGATACCAGGTCCTATCGCACTCAGGCGATCTGCTTTCCGTTTCAAAGCTTGAAATGCCGCCGACAATTCTAGATACCACCGCATGGTGGTTAGAGTACCGGCCAGAAGCGCTCGAAGGAATACCATTGCCCAATGTTCCCGGGGCATTACATGCTGCCGAGCACGCCATGATCTCCATGATGCCCATATTTGCCATTTGCGACAGATCAGATATTGGCGGAGTCTCGAGACTGATATTCCCGAATCCATTACTCGCCGATCACGTAAGCCGCACAGTTGCCACGATCACAATTTACGACGGCTACCCGGGTGGTATAGGGATTGCCGAGTTAGCGTATGAGATAGCCCCCGAATTGATCTTCCAGGCAATATCCTCTATCAAATCGTGCGAGTGCGGCCACGGTTGCCCTTCATGCATCCAGAGTCCAAAATGCGGTAATCTGAATTCTCCGCTTAGTAAAGAGTGGGCACTATCGCTGCTTGAGTCGACATTTGAACGTCTTGGCACAAAGAATAACGCAAGTCCTAAACATTAGTTACGAGGGTATTAAGTGATAATTCACAAATGCGGCTTATTATGAAATCATGGAGGCCGCATTTTTTGATCTTGACAAGACCGTAATTGCCAAAGCGTCAATGCTGGCATTCGGGCCTCCGTTCTACAAAGAAGGGCTTATTTCCCGCCGCACGGTTATACGAAGCGCCTATGCCCAACTGATCTACCGCCACCTGGGAGCCAACGATCGAAAACTTGCCAGGCTGAGGGAAACTGTTTTAGATCTGACCAAGGGTTGGGACCAAAATCGCGTCACACAGATCGTAACCAGGACCCTTTCCGAGATTGTCGAGCCACTCATTTACAAAGAGGCGCTCGACCTTATGGAGTTTCACCGCCGCCAGGGCAGGCTGATATATCTCGTTTCAGCCTCACCCATCGAGATCTTGACTCCACTTGGCGATTTTCTCAATGTGGACGGGGTCATTGGCTCCAAGTCACGAATCGACCCGGAAGGCAAATATACCGGCGAGATGGAGTTTTACTCATACGGGCCATACAAAGTCGATGCAATGGCGGAAATCGCCGCATCCAAAGGCATATTACTGGCGGACAGTTTCGCCTACTCCGACTCTTATACCGATATTCCGATGCTTGAAGCGGTTGGGCACCCGATAGCTGTCAACCCCGACAGAGTCCTAACCAAACGCGCCAAGGAAAAAGGTTGGGAAATACTCACTTTTTCCAAGCCCGTACATGTCAAGGATGCCAATCGCAAGGGAACCAAAACCCAGACTTTGGCAGCCGGATTGGCTGCAATTGCAGTCGCAAGCTTGGCCACAGCCACGGGTGTGGCATTGAAAAAACAGCGCAGAACCCGATCAGCCGC
>JABEUP010000168.1 GCA_013044365.1 Acidimicrobiaceae bacterium | reverse complement strand
CCATCTGAGCTACGCCGCCATCGAGCCCCCTGTCGGAATCGAACCGACGACCCCAGCCTTACCATGGCTGTGCTCTGCCGTCTGAGCTAAGGGGGCAACACTACTAGCGTAACGATTCTAGAAGCCAGTTGTGGAATTAGACATCAACAATACCGGTTTTTCCCAATAATTGACCCGCCTCTACCGGCTAAACCTATACATCAAAAATCCACCTGGCGTAAGCTTTACAACGTGGATATTAGACAGGCCGTTTTGGAGGATTCAGAAGCCATCAGGGCTATCTACAATTACGAGGTGCTCAATTCTTTGGTTACGCTGGATCTGATTCCCAGATCCGAAGCTGAGCAACGCCACTGGATAGCGGAGCACTCCGGAGTTTATCCTGCCATCGTTGCGGTGATAGATGACAAGGTCTGCGGATATGCCAGCCTTTCCCCATACCGGGCACGTGCCGGATATTCAACTACCGTCGAAGACTCTATTTATGTGGACTCCACCTACAGGAAACAGGGAGTTGGAACATCTCTTCTGAATCACATCCTTACCCTTGCAAATCAACACGGGTTCCATTCATGCATGGCCAGAGTGATGGCGAACCATCAAGCCTCCCTCTCATTGCACGAGTCATGCGGATTTGTTCTTGTGGGCATAGAGCGTGAGGTGGGCAGAAAATTCGGCAAGTGGCTCGACATGGCTGTAATGCAAAAACTGCTCTAATCGGATACGACTCGACTAGCTAGATTGGCAAATCCACTAATGACTTCCACATGTACCAGGCAGCCAAAGACCTGTATGGCCTGAACCTCTCGCCAAGAACCGCCAATTCCTTGGCGCTGGGAACCGTTTCAAGGCCATAGCTTCGGCTGTACCCTTTGCGCACGCCTAAGTCACCAGAGGGCCATATATCCATCCTGCCCAACGAGAACATCAGAAACATCTGTGCCGACCAGGGACCAAATCCCTTCAGCTTGGACAGCTCCGCCGTTACATCATCGTCACTTGCGCAAGCAAGTGAGACCAGTGACAGCGTGTTTGTAGTTATCGCTTTGGCCAGTCCCCGTATCGCCGAAAGTTTGGCGGAGGAAAGCCCGCTGGCGCGGAGCAAATCCGGGTCGCTGTCTATTACCGCTTGCGGAGTCAGATTATCCATCAACGCCGCCCTCACGCGGCCAGATATGGCAATAGCTGCTTTACCTGCGAGTTGCTGACGTATCACAACCTCAACCAGATCGGAAAAGAGCTGATCCTCTAGCGGCACTGCCACAGGCTTGCCGTACTCGATTGTAAAGTCGGGAAGAGATCTCCTATCCAGCGTCGGAAGACCGTAGTTTTGGGCGAGACGGGCAATGACCGGATCAGAATCTGACAGCTCCGCTACTGCTGCTTTGAGTGCGGCGGGATCGCCCGGCATAGCCAAATTGGTTACCTTCTCAAACTCAAAGTCTATGCCGACTGCACGAGGCCAAAATACCGGTTTACCAAGGGAAGAAATCTATCCCGCGAAATAATCTTGAACTGCAGGCTGAGATAGAAAACTGCCAACAAAACAACCAGTATGTAAAATATCAGTGCGATAATTGGCGGTCCTCCGGGAAGGCCGAGCACCATAGCAGCAACCGAGACCGACACAATTCCCCAGGTAACCCTGTTGCTCGGAGCCACCGCCAACATGATTAGACCCCAAGCTATGTACCATGGCTGAATCACGGGAGCAAATAACGTGACCACAAGAAATGTGTAGCCAATTGCCTTTAGGGAACCATAGTGCTGAGAGTGGTAAAGAAAATAAAGCGAACCGAGTCCAGAAATCACGAAACCAAGCAATCTCGTAACTGTCAGAAATGAGCCGAGTCCGAAGGACAATCCAACCAGCTGGGACATGTCATGCAACCAGGAGGCAAGCGCAGTAGCAGGTACAGCGGGCGATCTGACGGCACCGGGGGTGGAGAGAGCCAGTATCCAACCCCAACCAAGACCGGTAATCTTCGCCGCCAATTCCATGACTATCCCTGAAATCAAAAAAGCACTCACTACCGGACGGATGCGGTCTTTGAAAGGCCTTTCCTCCCCGAGCCAACGCCAACCTATATATAGAACACCAATTTCCGCCGGGACTTTGACCAATGCCGCCAATGTCACCAGAACAACGCCCAACACCGGCCGGGAAACCCTGGCATAATAAAGCCCAGCCAAAAGCAGCGCGAGCATTAAGACATCATTGTGGCCGGCAGAAATCAGATGGTAAATGGTGACAGGATTCAAAACCGCTAAAGTAAACGCGGTTCCCTTATCGAAACCGAATGAACCGGCAAGACGCGGCACGTATACACCTATACCGATAGCGCTCACTAGAGCCAGAATCCTTAGCCCGATCATTGTCGCAAAGGCATGATGCATGGTGATGGTGGTGATAAACGCAGCCAGACCAACAAAGAATGGACCGTATGGAGTCTTGGCATTTCCCCAGAAAGGATCCACTGTATTTAAATAAGAGGTGCCTCCAAGAACGTTGGGGCCATACTTATATGGAGATATGTGGTGAGAAACCATCTCACCCAATGCAGCGTAGCTGTAGATATCCTTAGAGAACAGTGGGCCTGCAATTGCCAGCGGAAGAATCCAGGCTGCGCCGATGTACCAAAATGCGCTGAGTGGAATGTTGGGGTGTCTGCGAACGGTCCTAAGAAGATCGAACCAGACGATGATGCCGACACCCAGAGCTACGATCACCATTATTTCCATCGGAGATTCGAATCTCGATGAAGGTACCGTCCCCGGCTGGGCTATCCCAATCCACCATGATCCCGGGACTTTCGACGTGAACGGAGAAAGCTGCTGAAGACTGCCTAACGCCACCAGAAGAGAGGAAACGAAACCCAACACCATATGTCTTCCAAAAACCCGAAATACATTGGAAAACGACCGCTTGGAGGCCAGAGCAGCGTAATGATCATCTTGATCTTTTCCGTTTTTAGAAGTCACAACTGCAAGCAATAGCTCAAGTCCTTGCTGGAACCAACAATCTCATTTGATTATTCCAAACCGACGCTGCGAGGAAATATTCCAGGTTTAGTAATACGTTACAAACACTAAATAAGAAAGCTAGAAAATTATGCCCTAGTTCCCTGAGAATTCTCTGGGAACTAGGCAAATTGCGTGGGCCGGGAGGGATTCGAACCCCCGTAGGCTGAGCCGGCAGATTTACAGTCTGCTTCCTTTGGCCACTCGGACACCGACCCGTAAAAACAGGATAGCCTATTAACAGATGCCTACCTTCGATGTTGTTTCAGAAGTCAATATGCAAGAAGTAAAAAATGCCTTGGACCAAACAAATCGCGAGGCAAATACTCGATTTGACTTCAAAGATACCAGTTCAGTTGTCGAGCTTTCCGGACAGGAAATGACTCTGAGTTCTTCCAGCCAGGATCGGCTAAAAGCCCTTGAACAGGTTCTTGAGGAGAAACTGGTCAAACGGGAAGTCTCACTCAAGTGTCTTGATCGTCAGCCGGTTGTTGAAGGGTCACGCGGTTCGGCGCGGCGTATGATAAAGATCGTTGCCGGCATCTCCTCGGATAAAGCCAAGCAAATAAACAAGTTCATAAAGGACTTGGGGCTCAAAGGTGTCAGCAGTTCTATTCAAGGTGATTCCCTTAGAATTTCCGGGAAGAAAAGGGACGACCTTCAGGAGGTTATCGCCAGACTCAAAGAGCAAGACTTTGGGATCCCCTTGCAATTCAACAACTTCAGGGACTAAGCCCGTCATAATAACCTGAGTGTATATATATACAGGGAACGCCCTTGGATTTGAACATGTCAACATTTCGCCGATCATCTTCGAAAGCCAAAACCGGTTCCATGCCACGACTCCGGATCTCATCCAAGCTGTCCGACTTGAAATCCTTGGCTGCCGAGTAGTCACCAAAATTGCGCATTATAAGAAGGTCCCATCTAAGTGGAAAGTTCCTCAACCAGGAAAGTGTCTGGGACTTCACTGACGTCGGTCTTCCAGTCAGAAGAACTACCAGCAGGTCTTGGTCCAACAGTGAAAGCAGGGTTGCAACTTCAGCTATGAAAGGGTCGTCCCCGCAATGTCCAAAGAAACTGTCCCAATCCTTATTCTTCCCCTTTTCAATGAAATGCTGCCTCCATGCGGCGTCTGAAAGAACTCCGTCCAAATCGCATAAGACAGCCCGACCCTCCAGATCCGGGCTAGTTTCACTATGGCGGGACGGCAAAATCCAGTGAACTGGAAGGGGCGTAGTTGCGACCATACATTAATGCTACCTATAAGAATGCCGCGAAGAAGCTGCGGCAGCAAACGTTACAGATGTCATGAATCGAAAATATTAATTGCATATAGCATGATCCATCCGCCACTCCGGTACTAGGAATGTAGAGAAACATGACCGATTTCCCAACCAGTCCTTACCACGTGGATACCAGTTCTGACCCGGAGATTCAAGAGGTCTCCATCAGTT
>JABEUP010000167.1 GCA_013044365.1 Acidimicrobiaceae bacterium | reverse complement strand
GCTTGTCGGGGAGGGGGGACTTGAACCCCCGACCCCCTGCTCCCAAAGCAGGTGCGCTACCACGCTGCGCCACTCCCCGCAATCTCATCTAATTGCCGACAAGGAATTCTAGCTGTTGATCTCTAAACACTGTCGCTTATTTCGGAAGGGTTGTTCCTGATTCTTTTGAAGACAAACACCGCAATCAATATCACGACCACCAACGCAATCAAATACCCAACATCCTGAATGTCCTTGACGAAACCTTTGTAGTTGGACCCAACTGCATAACCCACGCCGGCGAGCATTCCCACAAAAGGTATAGATCCCAGCAAAGTGTAAATGCCAAATCGGACCGGCTCCATCTCAGCCACACCAGCAGGAAGGGAAATAAAAGTACGAACCACAGGAAGAAGCCGACCGAGAAACACCGCAGTCTGCCCTCTTTTTGCAAACCAGCGCTCCGCCCGCTCGAGGTCATGAACCCTCAAAAAAACGTACTTTCCATACCTCAGGACCAGCGCTCTGCCACCCGTCCTACCTACCGCCCAGGCTATGTAAGCTCCAATAACGTTTCCAATAGTACCCATCGCAATGACAAACGCCAGGTTTAATTTCCCTGTCGCCGCAATTACCCCGCCAAATGTCATGATCAGCTCAGAGGGGATTGGGATACAGGCCGACTCTGCGACCATTAGAACAAGAATGGCAATATAGCCGGACGAAGTAATGAAATTTTCCACGTTGCCAGGCTAGTAGACCTTTACACGACTATGAAGGTATTAAGCCCAATACTCAGGCGAGTCTTAGAATCTACTACCCGATCAGTTGAACGTTGTGCTGGCCACTGATGCATGGTGAACAATTAAACGCCAGCGCCTCTCAATTTGATCCAGGTGAAAGATATTCAGGCTCGACACCGACGATCCGAGTCCCTGGCCCAGGATATTCTCAGTGCAAAAAACCAACGCGATGTCGTTATCTATGCGAACTTCAGTATCGGTAAGAAGAAACTGAAGTCCAAACTCAGCGTGGAATAGATTGAAGAACGACCCTGAGACGGTACCCCAACCTTTTAATGTGGGCCAACCCGGATGCGTGCACCTTATTAGATCCGAGTGTTCCCATACCTCGCTCATGCGATCGAGACTTTTAGCCTCAAAGCACGAATAGAACTCTGCATTCGCGATTAAAACTTCGTCAATAGTTTCGATGGCTATTGATTCTATCCAGATCCTCTGTCTCCACCATACGCCGAATATTCGCGGCACACTTGAGCCAGATCGACCCAATGCCTAAGCCTCAGGTATGCAATGATTAACGTCTTCCCGTACAGATAATCCGTTACCTATGGTGCCATGCCCGCGCTTCGATGCTTATCGGTTTTTCCTGGCTTTACGATCCAAAAATGCCTGCATTCTCACCTTTTTGTCCTCGCTCTCGAAAAGAAGTGCTTGAGAAACAATGTCGAAGGTTGTAGTTGGCTGGCGGTTTAGACTTAGCGACAGCTTGGTCAGCTCAAGTGCTCTCCATGACCTCTTGCCGATAGTCTCAACAAGTTTGAGACAAGAGTCCAGCAATTCATCCTCGGGAACAATCTCATCGATGAGGCCAACCAAAAGAGCCTTATCCGCATCGATTATCTCACCAGTGTAAAGTAGCCGTCGCGCGGTAGAAATACCCACCACCTGAGGCAAACGCCAGTTGCCACCGGCTCCGGCAAGGATACCGAGGTCCAGTTCTGGTTGGCCGAAACGCGACCTGGGCGAGGCAAGGCGAAAATCGCAAGCCAAAGCCAGCTCACAGCCACCGCCAAGCGCGTATCCGTCAATGGCCGCAATCGTGGGCCACCTGTACCTTTCGAGCTTTTCAAACAGACCAGCGACGATCGACCTCATCGCACTGTCCGCGTCACGGTGCAAAAGTTCACCAATATCAGCACCGGACACAAACACATTCTCAACCAACGAATATAGAACTAGAACTCTGGGCTCACCCCGCACCGCGGAGTCCAGAACCTTGTGCAACTCCTCAATCATCTGCTCATCCATGGCATTGCGCTTCTCAGGCTTGTCCAACCCGACCAAGATGGCGTCATCACGATATTGCGTCTTTACGGTCGACAACTAGCAACTCCTCGCATATCTAAGCATTTATAAACTGACTCAGGAATTTCACCACGGCGTCAACCACATCTTCGGTCGCCTGAAGATGTGGAGAGTGCCGCGTCCCTGGAATGATCTTCCTCTCTACTTCTCCAGCTACATTCCGCGCAATCAAATCAAGCTGCGCCAAAGTACCATATTCGTCCTGATCACCTTGAATTACCAGGATCGGTACATCTATCGCAGGAAGATACTCTTCTATATTCCACTCCCTGAATTCAGGGGACAGCCAGACCCTGTTCCATCCCCAGAAAGTCGATTCCGCATCTATGTGGTAACGACTCATTTTCTCTGCAAGATTGGTACTCAAAAAAGTCTCTCTAGCAGCGGAAATTCCTTCAATGGACTGATCCTCCACAATCACGTGGGGAGCAATTAGGACAAGTGCGGAGACCTGGTAACCGGCCCCCGCATGAATCAGTGCGATAGAGCCTCCGTCGCTGTGCCCAACCAAAATCGGCTTGTCGATGTTAAGACTCTTTAAGACTCTTGGCAACATCTCCAGGGCCTCGTCGTGCATATAGGTCACCGGCCGGTCACCCTCTAACGGTGTCGATTTTCCATATCCGGCGCGGGAGTACACAAGCATGGACGGATTACCCAGATGCGACCTGATTAGCTCGGGCACACTGCGCCAAAGGGTAGAACTTCCCAGGCCTTCATGCAGGAAAACCAGAGTCGGAAAACCCATACGCTCCCGCGATGCGGGATACAAATAGTACTCGATCTTGATATCGTCAATAGTTAAAAATTTGACTTCAGAATCCACTGGCAAACCTATCTTGATAAATGACAAATCATAAATTACCCCAAATGATTGCGATCAGGCCATTCCCTTAAGTCAAACTAAGCTGGAACTACCACTCATAAAAACCTTTACCTGATTTCTTTCCAAGCTCGCCAATAGCAACCTTGGTCCTCAACAACTGTGGAGGTGAAAATCGCGGCCCAAGCTTTTCTTCAAGATATTCAGATATTGCCAAGCGAATGTCCAGCCCCACCAAATCAGTCAGCTTCAATGGACCCATGGGATGTTTGTATCCGAGCACCATACCTTGATCGATATCTTCGGCGGATGCTACCCCCTCCTCTACCATGCGAATCGCTTCCAAACCGAGGATAATTCCCAGACGACTGGTCGCAAAACCCGGTGAATCATGAACCAGAATCGATTCCCTACTGATTTCCGCGACAACTGCCTGCGCTAAATTAATCGTTTCCTGGGATGTCTTAGTACCTAAGATCAGCTCCACCAGGGAAGAACGGGGAACGGGATTGAAAAAATGCATACCGATGAGGTTTTCTGGATGCAGAAGTCTAGAACTGAGAGCGTTAATGGACAATGAACTTGTATTAGTTGCCACCAGCGGACATTCGGGATAGACCGTCTCAATCCGAGTTAGCACATCCGACTTTACCTCAACATCTTCGAAAACACTTTCGATCACCAGATCCGGACTCCAGGCTGCACTGGGAGCAGGAAGACCAACCGTGGTACTGAAACGAGCCAGGATTTCAGCCGCCTTCGCCTCAACCTGAGGTCCATCTGTTCTATTATTTTCATAGATCAGTTTCGACCGAATCCCGGCCTTCACCTGCTCAGCAGCTGAATCGGCACGCCGTTGATCAACTTCAATTAAAACGAGCGAGGCACCTGACTCCAGAAATACCTGGGCGATACCAGAACCCATGGTTCCCCCGCCCACAACAACAGCGTCATTGAATCTATTACTCATCGACTACCTTTTTGGCAATCTGTTCGCGAAGTTGATACCTCTGTATCTTTCCTGTTGCAGTCTTGGGAAGCTCAGTGACAAATACAATTGTCCGCGGCCGCTTGAAAGAGGCCATCCGGGACCGACAGTGTTCAGCTATGGCAGCTTCATCTATTATTTTCCCGGATTTGGGAACAATAAACGCCACAGAAGTTTCAAGACCATCATCGTTATAACCTCCAACGACTGCGGCCTCGAGTACATCTTCGTGTTCGACAAGAACGCTCTCAACCTCGGCTGGCGAAACCCAGATCCCACCAAGTTTGATCATGTCGTTATTTCGGCCCAGAAACTGGTAGAAACCATCCGCCGACCTAACATAAACGTCACCGGTTCTCAGCCATTCGCCGCGAAACGCATTTTTATTCGCGTCGGTCCGGCACCAATAACCGATTGCAGTAGACTCCCCGCTTACATGGAGATATCCCGGCACATCAGGCTCGAGAATCTCTTTATTTTCATCATCAAGAAGCATGAGCTTATAACCTTCCACCGGACGTCCAGTGGTGCCAAAACGAACATCATTTGGACGGTTAGACAAAAAGATATGCAGTGCCTCGGTTGAACCAATTCCGTCAAGAACAGGGAACCCGAATGCGGCGCTGAATTTCTTATTAATCTCACTTGGCAGTGCTTCACCTGCAGTAACCGCCAAACGAACACTCTCAAAGGAATTGGCAGGCACTCCTGAATCCATTATCGACGCCAACAGACCAGGACTGCCAAAAAATAAAGTCGGCTTGAATTTGGAAACAGTTTCTGCTACTCCTCGCGGTGTGGCCCAGGCTGGATCCAAAATTACCGAAGCACCCACTGAAAAGGGAAAGGTCAGGGAGTTGCCTAGGCCAAAAGCAAAAAATAACTTTGCAGCAGAAAAGAAAACGTCATTCTGATTGACTTCCAGCACGGTCTTGGCATAGGTAGTCGCGGTCGCCTCCAGGTTGAAATGACGGTGAATCGTTCCCTTGGGAAATCCTGTAGTGCCCGAACTGTAAAGCCAAAATGCTGGTGAATCAACGTTCGTATCAGCTACCGGGGCTTCGGTCACATTTTGGAATTCATGCCAGTTGAAAACCTTGACTGCAACATCGGACTTTTCGTTTCCTATGATTATCGCCGCTTTAAGGTGAGGCGCCGCCTTGCAAATGGCGGGCAATATCGGAGCATATCGACCGGACAGGACTACCACCTGGGCAATGGCATCACTGATGATGTCGCCAAGATCTTTTCCGGTAAGCATGGTCGAAAGCGGGATGGGAACTACTCCCGACCTCATGCATCCAAGAAACCAGGCGGGGAACGCTGGCTCGTCATTCAAGATCAGTGCTACCCGTTCTTCTCTTCTAACATCGAGTTCTTTTAGCGCATTTTGAACTCGATAGATACTTTTTAGCAAGCCCGCATAGCTGACCGTGTCATCTGCTGTGACTACAGCATTTCTATCTCCATTACCGAGACTAATGTTGCGGTCTACGAGCCACGAACTAGCGTTGTAAAGGTCCTTCATTTGGACTACCCCTATCACATGATCCTAGACAGAGATCCTATGCGCGAACGTAACTAAAATCCAATGGCTTTTGATGTATTCCAGTGCTGGGCGCCGCAATCCAGTTCGCCATCTTCCCCGGTTCAAGTACTGGCTTCATCAGGGACGCCACGTGATTGCGGTCTGCCTGAGTTGGAAGCCAGTCGTCGGCGATTCCTTTCTCGTAGCTATCGCGAGAAACTAGGCGTCCATCAGGGGTTACAGGCTGTCCGTTGAACACGCCAACATGCCGGTTGAACCCGACATGTGGAAGCTTGAGTTCCTGTCCAGTCTCAGATAAAACCCTGTTCCAACGTTCAACACCTTTAGCACAATCTGCCATGTAATCTTCCCTGAGAGTCTCATTGAGTGCAATCAATGCCGGCGCCTCCCTCCACCCGACTTCCCCTTCAGTGATAGTGGGCACCAGACGGGTAGCCTCCTTGAGCATGTGGTCATCGCTTCTTTGATCCTCGTGGAACCTCCCCTTCAATCCAGCCGCAAAATAGTTGGCAGCGTTGGTGGAGGTTTCGGCACCGAAAAGATCCAGCGACAGTGTGTAGTGAAGGTTCAAATATCGCTGAAGTGTCGAGATATTGATACCGCCAAACTTTGAG
>JABEUP010000166.1 GCA_013044365.1 Acidimicrobiaceae bacterium | reverse complement strand
TTGATGGCGATCCTTGGTGACCAGCAAGCCTCAATGCTTGGCCAGGGAATAACAGGGGTCGGCAAAGCCAAAGCAACATTTGGCACAGGGGCCATGGTCGATTTAGTAACTGGTAATAAAGGTCCGGCATCGACCAATCGACTACCCAATGGAACATTTCCAATAGTTGTTCGCTCGCAGGGGGAAAAAAGAATCTTTGGTCTCGAAAGTATCGGGCTGCATGCAGGATCCGCAGTCCAATTTGTTTGCAACAATCTCGGACTGGCTCAAAGCCCTCTTCTTCTCGAAGAACTGGCAACGGGATCTAGACGCGGGTCAAGAGAAATCTTCGTACCGGCACTCACTGGTCTTGCAACTCCTCATTGGGATTTCGGAGCACTCGGCGCCTTTGCGAACATCACTCAGTTCACTACCAGATCCGACCTGGCTAATGGCGTGTTGGCTGGAATTGCTCATATCGGAACTGACCTGATCCAGGCAATCGAAGCTGACAGTGATTCGGAACTTGAATACCTTAGTGTCGACGGAGGCATGACTCAGAACCACTATTTCCTTCAGATGCTGGCCAACTTCAGCCAAAAACGTCTCAAAATAGCATCTGCACGCGAAGCAACTACTGTAGGTGCCGGTTTGGCGGCGCATCTTGCTTTGGGCACCATTTCAGATGTGGATACTCTTGAAGATCTCTTAAAGCCGCATATGACGGTCGAGCCGGACTTATCATTTGGGTCAAACTCTTTGGCCGAAACTAGGAAAGTTTGGCAAGATGCGGTTGAAATTGCGCGAAATTCCGTTCCGGAACTCAGTGCGATAAGTTTTTAGTGTAAATCCAAATTGTCGCTCGCTCGCTATACAATTGTCAGCACCCGCCAATACTAAAGTTATGAATAGATAAATGAGCACCAGCGATAGCAATAGACCAGAGGAAAATGAGCATACAACAGGATAAGTGGACACCGGCAGCCGAGAATCACGCCAACCGAGCTGCCAAGGCGATTGACTGGAACAGACTAACCAAGTTTCCCACAATTGGGATCATTGGCGGTGGTCAACTAGCGCAGATGCTTTATCAGAGTGCCATCTCTCTGGGAATCGAAGCACATTTATTTGCCTCCGCAGCCGATGAATCAGCTCCAAAATACTTCCGCGATATAACCCGGGCGTCATCTGAATCGTGGACTCCTCCAGAAATCTATCATTTTGCCCAAAAATGCGATGCTGTCACTTTTGACCATGAGTTGGTATCCCCCAATATCGTCCGTGAATTAGAAAAACGCGGATGCCTGATGCTTCCAACCGCATCGACCTTAGAACTATCCGCAAACAAAGCAAACCAAAGGCAGCGGCTAGACGAGTTGGGCTACTCTTTGCCTCCTTACAACATCTGCAATACCCTGGCGGAAATTATTTCCCTAGGGGAGCATTGGGGATGGCCTATCGTCATCAAACCTTCCACCGGTGGTTATGACGGCAGAGGCGTGTTCGTTGTCGAGAATGAATCCGAAGCGAACTCCGTCTTCAACAGTCTCATCGCACACCTTCCATTTGTAGTCGAACCAAAATTGATCATCGATGCAGAGGGTTCCGTGCTTGCGGTGCGCTCCACCACTGGTGAATGCCTTGCCTACCCCATGGTTAAAACGCTACAAGTTGACGGAATGTGCAGAGAGGTTACCTCGCCCGGAGACTTCCCGGAAGCTATAACCGTAGAAGCGCAGCGTGTCGCCGAAAACCTGGCAAGCGATCTTGACGCCGTCGGAATCCTGGCAGTCGAGTTCTTTAGCATCGGCGGCAAACTTGTTGTAAACGAACTTGCACCACGCCCTCACAATACAGGTCATATAACTATTGAAGCTAATATAACCTCTCAGTTCGAAAATCACCTGAGAGCGGTACTAGGATTGCCCCTCGGGTCTACCGCCCTCAGGGTTCCAGCTGCAGCTACCGTAAACCTGATTTCCAGTTCAAATAACCAGAACATTATCCCGCGTATTCCCCATGCTCTCGAAATCGAAGGAGCATCTCTGCATCTTTACTCAAAATCATCGCGCAAAAGCCGTAAGATAGGCCACGTGACTGTTACGGCGGATTCGGTGGAGAAGGCGCTAGCACATGCACGCCTAACAGTTGATCGGTTATCAGGCCTCGAACTTTCTGAGGGATGAGCAAGCACTAGGAGCTTTCAATGGCGGCAATAGTTGGAATCGTCATGGGGTCTGATTCGGATTATCCCGTTATGGAACCTGCGGCCCAAATCCTCGAGGCTTTTGGAATCGCATATGAACTAAAGGTAGTCTCGGCCCATAGAACCCCTCAGAAGATGATGGCATATGGAGCAGATGCATACAGCAATGGCATTCGAGTGATAATTGCCGGCGCCGGTGGTGCCGCTCATCTGCCCGGAATGCTGGCGTCAATAACCACAATACCGGTCATAGGCGTCCCGGTATCCCAGAAGAAACTCGATGGACTCGATTCATTACTTTCGATCGTCCAAATGCCTGGCGGGATACCAGTAGCTACCGTTGCCATTGACAATTCCAAAAATGCCGGGCTTTTGGCCGTGCGAATTCTGTCGGTAGCCGATGACGCTCTAACCTCGAAGCTAGCTATTTACCAGAATGAGATGGCAGCCGAGTCATCAGCCAAGGTTCTCCCTCCGAAAAGTTGAAAATCCAGCGTCACTGTAAGCAAATTTATCTGATTCCTACATCTTTACCGCGTCAATCCGAAGTCGCACATAGTCGACGGTAAGTCCAGGCAGTTGACCTGCCACCTCGGAAAGAAAATCGTCGTGGTCCTTTGGGTCTATATTCGCCAAATGCGCCCCCAGGATAAGAGTGGCGATAAATGTTTTGAAGCTATCAATCGAATCGAACCGTGCGGGATCTGGTAGTAAATGGACATCCCTTACTTGGAATCCAGCTCCCTCGAGACGCTTTTCAGTCATGAAGGCATCTTCGAAATGGTAGAGGCTGTCCACCTTCGATGGACCTAGAATTGAAATAACAACCTCGTTTATTGACGCGATATTTCCCATTCCACCACAGTCAGCCAAAAACACCCCGCCTGGCTTAAGAGCCCCGGCAATGTTGGAAAATGCCTTATCATGATCTCCAACCCAATGCAATGTTGCAACGCTAAATGCCGCATCACAACGCTCAGGCATACCAAGGTCCTCCAATATATTGGCGAGACGGAACTCAATATTCGGATATTTATCCCCCAATGACTTCCGAGCAACGCCGAGCATCGACTCGGAGTAATCAACGGCAATGACTCTTCCGTTGGGAACCCTCAGAGCCAACTTTTCCGTATCACGCCCCGTTCCACAGCCAACCTCTAGGATCGTTTGAATTCCATTGGTGGGTAACTTCGCCAGCAAGTCATTTCCCCACCGCATGTGTGGCAACTCCAGTTGGCTGTACGTAACGGCATCCCATTCATAAACCATCAATGCATCCTTACCAGTTTGGCAATCCATGGGTGCCCAAACCAATATGTAAGTATACGTATATAGCACCTGCATCCAGCTGAAACCCGCTTCGATTTAAGGCCAAGGTTCAGAGAGAAAGCAACAGTTCCAAAATGACAACTAGCACCACGCATACCCTTTAATCTGGCCC
>JABEUP010000165.1 GCA_013044365.1 Acidimicrobiaceae bacterium | reverse complement strand
TTATTCTTTAGTTCAATTTTCGAGACCACCACAAGGGAGATCTGCTGGCCCTGGTACAAGACCTGGTTTTTGGTGCCAATTTCATTATTTCCCACATAGTAGATAGAAGCACCGTTATTTGATCCGCTTTGCAGAGTCCGGGTAAGGCCGGAGTAGGCCAACGATAATGTGCCCGCGACCTTCGCAGCGCTCGTATTTTTCAGAGATGAGTTGCTCGTCGGCGAAGCACCGCTGAGTCCAGTAAGACGGAGGGTCAATGCCGCATCGGAGAATATTCCTATCTGGGATTTAGGTGCTGAAATTGTGGCGGTACCGTGGGATCCCAAAAGCTCGCTGATTGGATTTGCCGGCGGAAGTGACACAGTAACGGGCGAACTGAAACAAAATCCGGAAGGTGCTGTGTTTGCGCCAAGGCAGGTGTCGGAGTGTATGAGCTTGGTTGCCAACGCCCCCTGGGATGATTCATTGCGAATGAATCCAATTCCACCGATTGTTATACCTATCAGAATTCCAAGGGCGGTTGTCTTGGCTGCGAACGAGATTTTACTCTTGAGCGTTTCGCGCGCGTCGCCGGAATCAGGTTCGGAAATTTGGGACTGATCTGGGATTGCTAATTCAATTGGTGCTGGAAAATCAGGCGATTGGCTCGAATCCAGTGTCCCAAATGAGGTCTCCGCGGGATTCTCATCGATTGTTTTGTGTTCGCGTTCATCGTTTTGCAAGTTTTGGCGGCCTTTAGTATTAGAACTCTTGTCCACGGTAGTTGTGTTTAGTGGTTTTCTCGACCATAGACTTATCCTAGACATCGGCTATGGGCCAGATATTGTGAGAGATTATTGCGTAACAGGCAAGGAATGCATCGCTCATCAACGGCTTTGCAATGATTATTTCGACGGGAAACGCTAGTGGCTACTCATTCAGAGGATTTCGAGAAGAGGCGGGCACCTCTTGACAAGGCGGAACTGAGATTACTGGACGGCACCGCGGAGCTTGATGGCGAGCCCCTGTCTCTGGGAAAGCGTGAGCGCAATAAGCTTCATACATTGCGGGCCATTTACCAGTCGGCACTTTATCTTTTTGACAGACAGGGGTTCGACCACACCACAGTTGAAGATATCGCGATTGGCGCCGGCGTGACTCAGAGGACTTTATTTAACTATTTTCCTACCAAGGAATCGATAGTGTCATTTCCGCTTGGATATTTGGGTCGTTCACTTAGTTCCCTGGTGCGCACAGCGGACCCCAAGTTGAGTCCGCTGGAAGCTCTTGCCGACGGCATATTAAGTCTTTTTGACGAAGTATCGCGAACCCCTAGTCTTTCGAATGCACTAAGGCTTGGCTACAACGTTGTAAATCGTACTCCCAGTCTTGGCGAGCTCAATCTGGCGCGCAGGTCCCAGTTGTACATGGTTGCCTGGAAGGCTCTGCTCGAACGTGGCGTTGATCCTGATTCTCAGACGCTCAGGGCGGCATCGTCAGGGATTGTGGCGTGTTCGCTTGCGAGTATGTTTTCCTGGTTGGAGGCCGATATGAGCTTCTCCCTTACAGAGTTAACCAAGTCGGCCTTCGCTATAATGTCACACGACCTTTATTCTTAACTTGTTATTTGCGGTTGCGGGCGAACGCTGGAGAACGGATCCCTATTCGAACGCGGAACTTATGCGGTCAAGTATTTCCTGGAGAATTTCGGGCTGAGTTGCGAAATTCAATCGAGCCCAACCAATGCCCGGTTCCCCAAAATCGGAACCATCACTAAGTGCCACTCGGGCCTTTTGCAACAGGTAGTCTTGCGGAGAAGACGATGCCTTGGTATCGCGGAAGTCCAGCCATCCCAGATAGGTACCCTGGGGCGCGCTGTAACGTAGGCCAAAGGTGTTTTTACGAACGAACTGGGAAAGTGTGTCGCGGTTTGCCCTAAGGATGGTTAGTACCGAGTCCAGCCAGGAGTCTCCTTTTTGCCAGGCTACCGTTGCGGCCAACATGCTCAAGCTGGAGATTGAGCCCCTGACATGGGCATTGAACTGTTCGTACCTGGATTTTAGTTCTGTGGATCCAAAGTGAACAATGCTGCATCTTAGGCCCGCAATATTGAATGACTTTGTTGCTGAATTCATGGTTACGACATTAGAGGCGAATTCGGGAGAGATGGAAGCAAACGGGATGTGGTAGTTGGGTTGGAAAACTATATCGCAGTGAATCTCATCTGCAACCACCAAAACTCCGTATCGCTCACAGATCTCGGCCACCTTTACAAGTTCACGTTGAGTAAAGACTCTTCCCGTCGGATTATGCGGTGAGCAAAGCAGCAGGAGTTTGGCTGAGGAGTTGCTGGCAAGATTTTCGAGTTGGTCAAAATTTATATCCCAGGAATCATCTGATTGCAGCAGTGGATTTTCAAGAAGAATTCGTCCCGTGTTCTCCACGGAGTGCAGGAATGGTGGATAAATGGGTGTTTGCACTATCACTCCGTCCCCAGGGTCAGTCAAGGTGAGCAGCGAGATAATTATGCTTTGCACCACGTCGGTAGCAACCAGTCCTAACTGCGGATCCAGAGGGGTATTGAATTTTTCAATGTAACGGTCTGAAAAGGCGTCTAAAAGCACTGTCTCGATCTCGAGACATGGATAGCCGAGATCGCCTAAATCAATTCGGGACTTTGTTTCTTCGGCTATTACAGGCGCGATTCCGAGGTCCATGTCGGCAATCCAGGCAGGTAGCACGTCTTGGGGATATTTCATCCACTTGGTGCTGGTGGCTCGTTTTTTTCGAATCTCGTCTTGAGGTGACATGTGAATCTCTCCGGACTGGTTTTGTTTCCAGGTTAGTTGCAAGAATACTAAGGAAGCACCTTTGACGACTGGGAATGGACTCCTTGAGTTGTGATTGTGGTACCACATACTCATTGAGCAGATCCATGCTTGCTGTGGTGGATATTTCTTATCGACCCACACTAAAAGGAGGCACAGGGGACAGGGAATTTTGGTAGTTGTAAGTTGTGAATTTCTAAGATCCGTATCACGGATCCCCCGTGGCGTCAGGCTTGGATGGCTACGACACCCTTATCGACGAGCCGGACGCACTCGTCGGCATCGTAGCCAAGCTCGGCGAGCAGCTCGGAGGTGTGCTCTCCGAGGGCCGGCACCCGTCGGGTCCGGTGCGGTGCGCTGAGAGGAAAGCGGACCAGCGGCAGGCTGCCCGCGGGTGAGTCAGCCTCGACGAACATCTTCCGAAAGACAAGCTGGGGATGCTCAAGCACGCTGGCAATGTCCCGCACCTCACCGTAGGGAAGCCCTGCAGACTCAAGTCGCTCGAGCCAGGCTGAACTCGGCTCGGCGGCGATCATCTGCTCGACGAGCGGTTCAAGGATAAGAC
>JABEUP010000164.1 GCA_013044365.1 Acidimicrobiaceae bacterium | reverse complement strand
GTGCACCTGACAAGTGTCCCATCGTCATTGAAAATTGCCGAAAAGTTGTACCTGGACTCGCTGTCATTGGCAAGCCAAGCCATACCGGTTACGTTATTTCCGTCTACGTCGTCCGACCGGACGACAACGCCTTCACCCAGCTGCCCCTTGATGTCTGCAACCAAATTGGCAAATGCGCCAGATCAAAGACCTCAGCAAAAATGATACCTGCGGCCGCAAATTTCCTGGTCAACATCTCCCCAGGTGGATCCGCACAGATCACAGGGGTCACCTTTCGCCATCAGTCCTCGCTTTAGAATTCAGTCCGGCGTCTACTACTGTAGCCAATTCCCAGAGGGCGTTCATCATTCGCCTCAACCGGACCATAGCTTCTTTTAGCACCGCCAGGATCTCCTCTTCGCGCCCGCTCGGAGTATAGTGCGCAATGATCTCGACAGTTTCACGCCCGTGACCAGCATCGGCCTGATCGCTGACCCTGAAGAACTCAAGATTCTCTTCTTCAAGTCCGAGGGTATCGGCATATGGTTCAGGGTTCAGTCCGGTGCCTGACTGAACCCCATATTTCAAAGGTAGGTTCCGATCACCCAAAATCTCCAATCCATTAACAGCCGTGAAGCCAATAAGCCAATCGGGATTGCGTGCCTTCCCCCACAGCCATTCAAAAAGATCAAATGTCTCTGGAAGCTCAGGGTAAGTCTCGATCTCATACGGGCTGAGGCCTACACTCTCTCCTAGACGGGTCAAAAGCTGATAGTGATTGCTATTGCTTCCAGGGTCGCGGACAACCTCGGACATTAGGTTTTCTACTTCGTAGGCCAGAACCGCGAACTCAGGACAGTTCGACATGATCGACCCCACCCAGCGTGGAAACAGCCGCGAGAATTTGGTCCACTGAAGCACAAACGCCCGTGTGACGCCGATTGTAGGCTCGTTTGCCATCGCGGCTATCAGCGGCGGCGGATCAAGAAACCATCCCTCGATTACTGTCTGTTCTACCTTGGATGCCAATGACTGATTCATCGCTTCACCACCTCGTCGGATGGCCTGTCTTCAGCCAACAGGCTGACCAGCAGCCGCTCGATTTCCTCAATGGATTTGCGGTGCTTGGTCAAGTTGCGGTTTAGCCACATCACGTGGCCGCCGTCGCTGGCTTCCGCTTCCTCCACCAGATGGGAAGCCAGAACCAAGAGATCTTGCGCCGGGCTAGCGCAGACTGGGCAAAACAGAGATCCATCCGTGCTGCCTACCCTCAGTAAACCTGTCACATGGTCACACTCAAATCCGCTAGATTTCCATAGCAAATCTATCACCGATAGTCGGAATCTGACTTCAGCGGTCCGGTGAACGACAGTCCACGAGATGCCTCAAGTGCTCCGGAATTGAGTCTCAAAAATCAGTCCCGCATGAAGGCCTAACGACAACCAAGATGTAGTTTTATAACGCTGAGGGATAGAGTTCTCTTCCAAGATCCTAGGGGCGAAAGATCGTAGCAAATGTGACCCCGTATCACTTTTTGACGGATTCTCGAAAGCAAAGACCCTGATAGTTATGCATCATTATGTTTGGGCCAGAGGAAGTCATCGAGACCCACGTCGCACCCGGTCCGGTACGGAGTCCGACCAATCAACCCAACGGTGTGCCCGAAGACCGAAAGCACCCTCGGGCATCCCGCCAAAATCTCATCAATCGCCACCCAACAGCCGGTTATGGCAGTTCGAGCGGTCGGAAATATGTTGCCACCTCACTTTTTCGTGAGCTCGCTAAGGAAATTCTGCTGGTAGTTGCCAATTGTTGAGTTTGGGTCAGCCATGGTAGACGGGGACCAGGCGGCTATTTTTACGCTTGGGTGCTGTGGCTGGATCCATCTTATATTTGTACCAGCAAACTTATTACTCCAAGTGAATCACCCCGGGGATGTTGGACAATAACCCCCCCCCAAGGGGGGTTTAAAGAACTGTTGCTAAATAACTTGTTATGTAGAATTCCACAAAACAAGTTTCTGCGATGGGAGATTTTGCCTAATTTGAAAGTGTGCCGATTCGCGAGTGCCAAAAGAGTGGATCGCTCTAGCCTAACGTCGAGGGGTTTTTAAAGGGCACGCCAGGACCTCCATACGACGACCATATAACAAAGCTAAGACAAAGAGTAGAGGCTGGGGAACCAAAGGCGATTCCGGCCAGAGAGTTAGTGTATCAGTCGCGACACATTTTCTAGATACCTCAAGCCCGGCTCTTGGATAAAAGTCTGAGCCAGACTCTGGATTGTGAACCGTAATTGTCGTCGAATCGAGGATAATTACATTTGACATACCTGTTAGATCGGAGTTTTTAAGGTATGTACATTGCCGGACAGCCACCATCGTTTCGACGACCCTGTGTCCTGCCTGATGATCTGGCCTCAACGGCTTGCCCAGAACTTCACCTTCGAGACTTGGTGGCGTTGGGGAGATCGCGAGGAGTGTCTTCCAAGACGTGCTAGCGTCGAAGAGTGGGAGTGAAGGCCCAGTTATACAAAGGGATTAACTTCAGCACCTCAGCGAACTCGCCTGAAGAACATGGCCAGGACAACGAGATAGGGTTGCAGCACAGTCAGATGGACCTCGTCGACCAGTTAGGGTCGGCGGTAAGTCCTGCATTAAGCGTCCTCATCCCTTTCTTTTGATGTGGCGAGGTCGTCGGGCTCGCGAAGGGACTTGTGGTGAGCTAATTGGTCTTCCTTGAGATCGTTGAGCTCGCTATCGTCGGCAACTTCAAGACGGACTAAAAGATCGTCGGCGTCCGGAGAAGACCGGATCAGTTCGTCGAGCTTGAGTTGCAGGACGAGATGGTTGCGGCCCTGGGTGTGCTGGACGACAAACAACATCACCAACGTCACTGCGCCAGCAATGGTCGAAAATGCAGCCTCCCAACTCATGGGGAAGCCATCGACCGCAAGAAGGACACCGAAGATCAGGAGCAACACGACGACGACGACTGTCGTGGTAGATCGCGATGTGAGGTCACCTATCCAATGCAAGACGCGGCTCATCTTATGTTGAACCACTGCATGCTCCATAAATCCTCCTTCGAAGATGTTCCATTTATCTATGTGACCGTCGATCACGCTGGACGCGACTTCGCTCACCGACACCGTGGGGAGTCGAAAAGTTGTCAGGAAGAGTGGAATGGCGACCATTTCAGCGTAGCAGTGCCAAGGAGAACGAGAGCCAGCCCTGCCTGGGTCTTTCGAACCACGTGCATGCGAGTTTCCGCATGCAAGCAAAAGAATTTACGGATGGATGTGAGCGTATCTCGCATGGACAGGCGCGGGCGGCAACCTCCTTCAGTGAGCTGCGTGCGGATCGCCACGATGAATCATCGACTTCGGACACGGTTTGCCAGGACTCAACTTCGAACCGGTTTTTAGTGGCACCAACGGTGGTTCACCTCCTTGGCGACATCGCCGAAAGTAGCGGTACAACCACTACTTGGATCGAACCGTAACGGTAGTCACGTCGCGCATATACTACCGCTAGATCAGAGCCGCGGTGACTCTGAATTTGGCAAGATCCATGAACTACCTCTAGAACGTAAAAGTCTCAGAGATACAAAGACTTTGTGTCGAAGAAACCCTGGACATTCGCACTGTCTTACCCGCCATTGTCCTGGGTTCGTGTATCGGAATTTTAGATTTCCTTGGTGCCACCCTCGCCTTTTGGCAACTTGTCAGTCGATCAAGTGATAGGACCTTCGCCACCCAGAAACTTGTCCAATTGTGCAGCGAACTCGGCAACGTTTCTCCGCAACCATTCGATCAACATCGCAGCATGCTCCATTTCGTCGTTCATATTGTGAACAAGCACTTCCTTGAGC
>JABEUP010000163.1 GCA_013044365.1 Acidimicrobiaceae bacterium | reverse complement strand
TTACTATGCAGTCCTTTGGGTGGACAACATTCCGTCTGGCACCGTTCGATAACGACTTATCTCCGCTCACCGCTTCCCACTTTCTTTATGTCCTCCTAGCCGCGCGAAAGTTCCATACAAAGCCGTATGAGAATTCCCCGCGTTGACAGCGGAGAACAAGAATCCTCTCCTAGCCGCCGACATCTATATAGGTAACCCTTCCTTCAGGGAACCTATGACGTAATCCGCTCCGGCTTTCAAAAGATCTTCTTTGCTGAACTTGCTCGTCGCCACTCCGACACATTTGATTCCCGCCGAGTGAGCAGCTTGAACATCACGAGTTGTATCTCCCACCGTTAGAAATTGTCCCCGAGCCAGCTGCCCCCCATAAGACGTCTCCGCTCTCAACAGCGCGGTCTTGGTAAGTTCGTTTCTATCGGAAGAATCAGAGCCATAACCGCCAAATGAAAAGAACCTGTTCAGGTTGGCCCGATTGAGCTTAATATGGGCTCCCTTTTCGCTGTTTCCACTGACCAACCCCAACATATATCCCCTTTTTATGAGATCGATCAAGAGATCCTCAGCCCCGTCTAGGACTCGGTACCCATCCGATTCCGCTACCGTTAGCACAAGGTAATGCAGATGTCGTTCTAATAAGCAATCCAGCTCTTTTTGATCCGGTTTGCGGCCGATAACCGCCTCAAAACTCCGTACGCCAACTTCGGGATCGGTCATCCCCAAATCAGACAACTGAGAAATGTCAGCCTTCACCCCATGCACCTCGTCGAAGGCCAAAGCCCACGCCCGAGTACCGGCACCACCACTCGTGATTAGAGTTCCGTCGATGTCAAACAAAATAGCTACAGGTCCCTCTGGCACGCCAATAAACCTTTCGAATCAATCCGGTCGCCAATTAACCGCTCTATATCCCTTTGGCTCAGACTTCGCTCTTTTCGACATGCCCTCCGAACTGCTTCCGCATTGCGGATAGGACCTGATTGGCGAAGCCGCCGAGATTCCTGGAAGAGAACCGCGACGATAATGCAGTAGTCAGAACGGGAGCCGGTACGCCCTCTTCGATCGCGGCGATCGCTGTCCAGCGCCCTTCTCCAGAGTCAGAGACCCGGCCGGAAAATTCCTCGAGATTTGGAGACTCCGCCAAAGCCTGAGCAGTCAAATCGAGCAGCCACGAAGACACCACGCTCCCCCGCCTCCAGACTTCGCTTATCTGCGGCAAATCGAAATCGTAAAGATAATACTCAGGATGTTCTAGCGGAGCTGTTTCGGCATCCGAATCCATTTTTACGGAGCCGATGTTCGCACTCTTCAATATATTAAGCCCTTCGGCATAAGCTGCCATCAATCCGTACTCGATGCCGTTGTGAACCATCTTCACGAAGTGACCGGCACCCACCGGGCCACAATGCAAATATCCATTTTCGGCTGGAGAAAAATCACCATCGCGTCCAGGGGTACGCGACGCAGCTTGAGGGCCTGGAGCAATCGCTTGGAAAATCGGGGTCATCCTCTCGATCACCCGTGTATCCCCACCTATCATGAGGCAATATCCACGTTCTAAACCCCAGACACCCCCACTAGTTCCAACATCGAGATAGTGAATGCCTTTCGACTCCAGCTCTGATGCTCTTCTCAAGTCGTCCCTATAGTAGGAGTTTCCTCCGTCGATTATCGCATCACCTCTTTCCATCAGTTCAGAAAGATCCTTAACAGTTTTCTCGGTGATGTCCCCCGCCGGGACCATTATCCAAACGTTTCTAGGAGCCTCAAGACTGGCAATAAACTCCTTGAGAGATGCTGCACCCGTAGCACCCTGTTTGGCAAGAGCGTCGACAGCGGAAGCGTTCACATCAAACACCACGCAGTCATGACCTGCGGCCATTGAGCGGCGCACCAGGTTAGCGCCCATTCTGCCGAGCCCAATCATTCCAAGTTGCATGATTTAATCCTCTCTGCTCTCGGACACGAGAACTCTAAATTATGAAAATGACCAATTGACAGCGAGCGTTTATTTGAGAAAATCTGCAAACACCGCTACAAGGTCGTCCAAACCTTTCTCCAAGTTCGAACCAATGTGAAGTCTCAAGACCCGCCGTTCTCTTTTCGCCAATACGTCGAAATCTCCACGGGCCTGCGCCTCCTTCACGAGGCCAAAGGTATAACTGTGACCGGGGACTTCGATATCAACAGCGTTGTCACATGTAATCTGAAGAAATACGCCGGTGTTCGGACCGCCCTTATATACCTGGCCGGTTGAATGCTGAAATCGCGGTCCAAAACCAACACATGTCGCCACCTTTAGCTGATCCCGAATCAATATTCTTATTGCGGTCAACTTCGAGTTATTGTCATGATTCATCGGAATGTAGGCCAAAAATGCTGCATAATCACCGGGGTTAGTTCTACGAAAATGAGCTGCAAGAAGGCCCCCCACTCCGCCATCACGATCATCAGCTTTTAACACTGTCGCATTTGATTGATCGGCAAACAGTGTAAAATTGCCTTCCTTGGCGATCGGTATCAGCTCTGGAAGCGAACCATCCCGTTCGTATTTTTCGGTCAACTCTCTGGTTACTATTTTGGCATCTTCCACATCAGGCTGATCAAATGGATCAATTCCAATGATGGAACCAGCTACAGCCGTGGCAAACTCCCATCTATAGAATTCCCGGCCCAGATCGTAGGCGTCGGTAAGGTCAATACGGCATACCGGGTGCCCGGCCTTGGCTAGGTCATCAATTTTGCGATCTGCATCTTTGTTGATCTCTGAAAGAAGTCTGATCTGCACAAATAACCGGTCGTCACTGTAGTCGCCGGGAGAACCAAGGGGCTCTCCGTCAATTGGAATGACTCCTCTGCCGTCCTTGCCAGTTGACTCGGCTAGCAATTGGCTCAACCAGGCCCCAAGGTCAGAAATCGATCCCGAGGCCTCGATTGTCAATTTATCTCTTCCAGAAATTGTTGCTGCACCAATAATCGCACCGAGCAAAAACCCGGGATTATCTGTCAATGGCACACAGGACGCACATGCATGAGCCATAGCCTCCGCCCGGTCCAAGAGCTCTAGCACATCAAATCCTGAAGCTGCACCGGGAATCATTCCGAAATCGCTTAGTGCGGAATATCTTCCTCCGATAGAAGGAACTCCGTGGTAGATACCACGCCATTTTTCCGATCTGGCCCTTAATTCGAGGGGTGAACCGGGATCGGTAATAGCAATAAAGTGTTTGCCAACCTCAGCATCCCCCACCGCCGTCTTGGTCCGATCATAAAAATAATCTGCATAAATATTGGGCTCGAGAGTGGTACCCGATTTTGACGAGACAAAAAATAAGGTCTCGGACAAATCCAACTTTTCGGCAAGCCTTTTTATCTGTACCGGATCGGTTGAATCCAAAATACTAAGACGCGGGAACCCCTTGACAGGGTCGAACGTCATTGAAAGAGCCTCCGGACATAGACTCGATCCACCCATTCCCAGAACGACTGCGTCCTGAAATCTATTATCCCCAACCATGCGGGATATCTGAAGAAAATGATGTGCATGCGAACTCTGGTCCATGGGAGTTGAAAGCCACCCAAGCCACTTATCTTCGTCCTTGTTGCTCCAAACCCGGCGATCATGAAGCCATATTCTTCCGACCTTGGACGACTCACGCCATTCGTCAGATATCTCTTGAACTCTATGCCCAAGAGATTCAGGAAGTTGAGCGTCAAACGCAAATGTAGCTGGCCTCAACCCCCTGATTGAGTTCTCAATCGACGCCAGAAGTTTTTTGAATGATTCCTCGAATGAGGCAAGTCCTTCTTCAAGCAACTTGCCAGTAATGTTTTGGAGTGATATGCCCTCACCTGACAAACGGATCAGCAGTTCCTCGGCTCCTTCTTCCTCATTCTCCAAAGTTGGCGCAACATACCCCTTGGACTTAAAGCCTTCGTAAGTCGCTGGCGGAAGAGTATTGACCGTATTGTGACCTATTAAAGACTCCACATAGATCAGAGGAGGATAGGCGGCATTCTTGGTACTGGTTGATGCCCACAGCAGCCTTTGTGACGATGCCCCTGCCGCCAGAAGTTTCTGCCATTCTGCGCCGGAAAATATCCCCTTATATCGTTTATAGGCGACCTTGGCACTAGCAATTCCAATTTTACCAGCCAACTCGTCGCTAACCAACGGGTCTATGGCGGAGTCAATTCGACTTATGAAAAAACTGGCGACCGAAGCAACCCCCTCAAGACTCTTGCCATCGGAAAGTCGTTCTTTAAGTCCATCGATATAAGCCCGTGCAGTCTCTTCGTAGGTTTGGATCGAAAACAACAGAGTGACGTTTACGTTGATTCCCCGCCTGATTAATGTTCTAAGAGCAGCCAGTCCCTCGACAGTACCAGGAACCTTAATCATAAGATTGGGCCGGTCTACCGTCTCCCATATCCTGGTTGCTTCGTCGACGGTTCCATGTGTATCATGGGCGAGATGTGGCGGAACCTCTATGCTAACGTAGCCATCCTGTTTTGAGCTGGCATCATAAACCGAATGCATAATATCAGCAGCAGTAACAATATCGGCAAAGGCCAGCTCTTCGTATGCCGACTTAGCGTCGAAGCCTCCTCTTGTCCTAATTTTGTCTAAAACTTCGTCGTAATCAGTTGAACCGGCGATCGCCTTGTCGAAAATTGACGGGTTGGATGTCACTCCACGCAGTCCGTCTTCGCTTACCATCCTGGTCAACTGCCCGGAGCTGAGTAGAGACCTCCTAATATTGTCGTACCAAATACTCTGGCCAAGCGCTAGTGCATCGAAAATTGGGTTAGAAATTGGAACAACTGGAAACTCAGATGTCACTTCAACTCGCTTTCTGGACATCTCGGAATCATCAATTCACGTTGATTCAGCTTCACTCCAAGGTGATACCTTCGACAGTACCCCAAAAACCTGCCTTGGATAGAACCACCCCCTAGTTAATGCACTCTGAACTGCAGGAACTTGTGACGACCATTTATTAATTCCTCGGCAGAGTATATTTATAGCTGCTAAAGGGTCTATATGCCTGAAACCTAAGGCCAACCACAGCTATCCTATGATCAGGCAAATTCTTGATTTGTCCCCGGGTATCCGTCAAACAGGTCCATCGAACGGACAGGCGCGGTGGAAGTTCTAACCCCGGTTTAGGGCACAATTTAATGGTCTGACTCAGATCGAATCAGGGCGATTTACGGAGGAATGCCATGACCAGACAAAGAAAAATAGTGATCGGCACTGTTGTGGTTGCACTTGTAATCGTTGCTGCCGCAGCAGTTGGCTACAATATGACTTCATCAAAAAAGACATTGGCAATTTCTACAACGACGACCACGTCGTCTACCACGACTACGACATCTTCGACCACTACGACCAAACCGCCTGTAGTCGCACCCGCAGGCACACCACTGCCCTCTGGATTTGAACCGCAATCTGCCAGCTTCGTTTCATCAAATATCGGATTCGTACTCGGTATTTCAAACTGCACCGGCGGGCCGTGTCTTACAATAGCTAGAACTGAAGATGGAGGGAAGACCTGGCTCTCGATCCCGGCTCCAGCCACTCCACTGGCCCAAGGACCGCTACTTACCTCCAATAGCGCGGCAGTCTCAAGAATACGCTTCGTAAATATTCTCGACGGATACCTTTACGGCCCAAGTTTTTATGCGACCAAGGACGGTGGAGCCACCTGGCAGAAAGTCACTCTCTCCGGTGCGCCAAGTTCTTACGGAGTGACTTCCCTTGAAACTAATGGAACCACGACATATCTGATTGCAGGAAATCCAAATACTGCAATTCCCGGAGCCGAATTACTCTACAGCTCGCCCGCCACCGGGGATAACTTTGCCTTGCAGTCTCAGCCGACCATTTCACCTGGATGGCAACCCCGGATTGTAACAAATCCTTACGGAACTGTGATATCGATGAACGACAACAAAGGTGACTTGTACTACCAAGCAACCGGAACGGCCAGCTGGACCCACCTTAATCCAGGATGCCTGAATGGAATCCCAACCAATCCCGTTGTAGCCGTGGCTGCACCGGTTGCCGGCTCGTCCGATCCACAGATTGTGCTTGCGTGCGGCGGAGACGCCGGGGCTGGAACTCAGCAGAAAACCGTCGTAAAAACTACAAATCTTTCAACATTTACCACTGCGCCGTCGCAACCACCGCTGGCCGGAATCCTCGATGCGATTGCTTCACCTGACGGCAACACGATTGCGGTTGCCGCTGCGTCGGGAGCAACTTTCCTGTACCTCAGTACAAATGGCGGGTCAAGCTGGCAAACGATTCTCAATAGTCCCGCCTTTGGAGGAGCCCCAATCCATGACCTTGGATTTACCACCAATAGCCAGGGATTTGCCGTCGAAGGTAACGCAACCAAGGCCGGAACTGTTTCATCATATTTCGTGATGACTCACAATGCCGGATTAAACTGGCAGCAGGTCACTTTCTAGACCGACCGGAGTTACACCTGAGGGAGATCCCCAAAAAGTCAGGCTGTCCAAGATTCCGGTCTATATCTATACTTCCAGATAGCGCCTCACTGCAAATGCCGATCCAGCCGTACCAACGATGATCCCCATCGCGATGACAAATAGCTCTGTCATCAGCACGTCATGAGAAGACACCATAAAGTTTGTCAGGATAGTAACCTGAAAATGTCTGACGACATACTGGAACAACGCCTGGATACCTACGACAGCTCCGGCCGCAACAATAGCTCCGACCAATCCCTGAATCATGCCTTCCAGCATGAATGGAATGCGGATGAACCAGTTCGTCGCACCAACCAGTTTCATCACCGCCACCTCTCTTCGGCGTGAAAATATGGCAACCCTAATAACGTTAAGTATCAACACTGACGCGGAGATGAGCAGGATCGCCGCCAATGCGACAATCACAAATTGCACAATGGAAGTGATGTGAAGCATGGTATTTATCGCACCACGATTGAAATTCACGTCTTTCACGCCCACTTGCTGCTGAAATAACGACCCTACCGATGGTGCATCATTAGGGTTCTTTAACACAACCCTGAATGAGGGAGGAATCTGAGATTCGGTCACACTTTGCAACAGATCCGGTGAGTTAGCCATAAGTTGTTTGAATTCCCGGTATGAACTGGCCTGGTCCATGTAGAAATAACTCTTGATTTCGGGCAACGATTTCAGTTGACCTTCCACTGTCTTGGTCTGAGCATTCGTAGCATTGGGCTGCATGAAGATCAACAACTGGACTCCACCCTTCCATTGGGAAGTCGCCGTTGACACCCCCTGCTTTAGAAGAAGAGAGGCACCTGCCAGCGCCAATGACACCGAAATTGTGAGAACGGCAGCCAAACTCATCAACCTGTTTCTCCACAAGTTGCCTGAAGTCTCCTTGACGACGTATTCGAATGAGATTGCCAAAACTACCCCTTATGATTTAAGTCGACTGCGGGCCCATGCCATAAACACCGCGGTTCTGATCCCGCTTGATCTGTCCATGATCAAGCTCTATAACTCGCCTTCTCATCGAATCGACAATTCCAACATCGTGTGTTGCCATTAATACCGTGGTACCGGTCCTGTTGATACGCTCCAGCAGGCCCATTACACTCCAGGAGTTTTCTGGATCTAAGTTTCCCGTGGGCTCATCGGCCAGAAGAATAAGAGGCCTATTGATAAATGCCCTCGCAATGGCAACTCTTTGTTGTTCACCGCCGGACAACTCGTCGGGGAATCGGTCTTGCTTATCATGCAAACCAACCAGTTCGAGCATTTGTGGAACCTGGGTCATGATATGGCGCTTAGATTTTCCAATCACTTCGAGAGCGAAGCCGACATTACCAAATACCGTCTTATTTGGAAGCAGTCTAAAATCCTGAAATATTGCGCCGATGTTCCTCCTGAAGAAAGGTACTTTCCACACAGGCATCGAGGATAGCTCCTTACCGGCCACCCAGACTTGACCAGAATCCGGACTCTCTTCCCGCAGAAGAAGACGTAGCAGGGTAGATTTGCCAGAACCCGAGGCTCCGACCACAAATACAAACTCCCCTCTATTAATTTCGAGGGAACAGTCATAAAGGGCAAATTGGTTTTCCTTGTAGCGCTTAGTCACTTTGTCAACTTTGATCACGCTAGGCCTCCATACGCCAACAAGTATTGGGGTGGGGTTTTGGTCAAGTACTTAATCATAGGTGTTTCCGCAAATACGTCAGGAGACGCTGGAGCGCTCCCAACGCAAATATGACTCCATAAAATTATCTAGATCACCATCCAAGACAGCGTCCACGTTTCCAGTTTCCGTACTTGTACGAAGATCTTTTACCAACTGGTACGGAGCCAAAACGTACGAGCGGATCTGGCTCCCCCATCCCACATCGGATTGAGGACCAGCAATTGCATCAATTTCAGCCCGCCGTTGTTGTCTTTGTCGCTCAACCAATTTAGCTGCCAGGATTTGTAATGCCTTAGCCTTATTTTGGTGTTGACTTCGTTCATTCTGGCACGATACGACAATTCCACTGGGAAGATGGGTTATGCGCACAGCCGAATCGGTTACGTTTACGTGTTGTCCACCGGCGCCAGATGATCTGTATGTATCGATTCTGAGTTCCTTTTCATCGATGGCTACCTCATCCACCATATCGTCCATATATGGTACCGCATCAAATGATGAAAAACTTGTTTGGCGCTTCCCGGCCGCACCAAACGGGGATATTCTAACCAGTCGGTGGACCCCCTTTTCTGCCCTTAGCAGGCCGTAGGCAAACCGGCCTCTTATAATCATGGTTGCTGAAAGTATCCCAGCCTCCTGACCTGGTGAAACTTCATCAATTTCCACCTCAAATCCTCGACGCTCTGCCCACCTGAGATACATTCGCAGCATCATCTCTGCCCAATCCTGGGCGTCGGTCCCTCCCACACCCGCATGAATCTCACATACCGCGTCCTTGGAATCATGCTCTCCGGAAAACAAAAGTCGTAATTCGAGCGAATCAAATTCTTTCACAAGCTCAGCGATAGATACTTCTATTTCAGGCTCCAAACTGTCTTCTTCTTCCTCTTTACCAAGGTCGTAAAGAGTCTCTGCGTCCTCAAGGTCCCTTGATAACATCGAGATCAAATTCAGGTCATCGCTAACCGATGAATATTCTCCAGTGACTTTGCGGGCATGCTCGGGGTCGTCCCAAAGATTGGAATCACTAACAAGTTTTTCTAAATCAACTTTTCTTGCTAATAGCGCTTCATAGGCGAGGATCATCTTTGCATCATCCAAACGTTTATTCAGCGCCGCCAGCTCATCATCAAAAGACTTCAAAATTTGTCCTAGATCTAAAACAGCACATTCAACTACCGGCTAAACATTACTCCCACCATGGCAATTCTTGAACTTCTTACCGGAACCACACCAGCATGGGTCGTTTCTGCCAGTCTTGTCGGCACTTGGCTTGGTAAACGGAAGAATTTTAGCGTCAGTGTCTGAGACCCTCACGCCCGCACTGTTGGCCAAATCCGCGCCTGGCTGCGATACATTCTCATTGGTTGTTGATTCATTCTCAGCTACCGGAGCCTGTCCCGCCAGAGAAAGGTCCATTATCGGCTCGTTCTGGCCAAGATAAGTGGCCTTTGAAAGATCAGCGCCCTGTGAGGCCTCTTGAACCAACTCCACATGGAAGACGTATTTGAAGTAGTCGTCGTCGATTACTTCAATCAGATGAGAGAACATTGCGTAACCCTCGCGCTGCCATGCAACAAGCGGGTCCTGCTGGCCCATAGCCCGTAGGTTAATTCCTTCTCTGAGCGAATCCATCTCGCTCAGATGCTCTCGCCAACGTTGGTCGATGACTGCCAGCATGACATCCCGCTCTAAAGCCCTTGCCGTTTCGACTCCGCCTGGAATCTCCGCTTCCCGCTTCTCGTAGATTCCCAATACCTCTTGACGAAGGCTCTCGTATACCTGCTCTTTTGACACGGCTTCGGAAAGTTCTTCCGGAGTAAACGAAGTGGCGAAATATTGGCTCACTTCTGTAACCAGACCAGACAGTTCCCACTGTTCCTGGAATTCAGACACAAGATACTTATCGATAAGCTGGTCAAGGGTTCTCTCGACAATATCAATAGTCCGTGCCCTTAGGTCTTCACCCTGCAAAACTGACTTTCGCAGGCTATAAATAACCTTTCGCTGGGCATCTAAGACCTCATCGTACTTTAGAACCTCTTTCCGGATTTCGGCATTCTTACCTTCAACCGTTGACTGAGCCCTCTCAATTGCCCTTGACACCATCTTGTGCTCTAACGGGGTGTCATCGGGAAAAGTTCGATCCAGAATATATGAGACTGCGCCAGTTGCAAACAGGCGCATAAGTTCGTCCTCCAATGAGAGGTAAAAACGACTCTCTCCCGGATCACCCTGACGCCCCGACCGGCCACGAAGCTGGTTATCGATTCTACGGCTCTCGTGCCGTTCCGAACCCAGAACAAACAGTCCGCCAAGTTCGCGGATTTTGTCACCTTCGCTCTTGCATTGCTCCTGGAAACGTGCCAAAGTTTCATGGACCATTTGTTCGTTAGCGGGGTCCGATACATCAATTCCCCGGGAGTTAAGATCCTGGATCGCAAGACCCTCCGGATTCCCGCCGAGAAGAATGTCGACGCCCCGGCCAGCCATATTTGTAGCAACGGTGACGGCACCCAGCCGACCGGCCTGCGCCACTATCTCTGCTTCTCTAAAGTGTTGCTTGGCATTCAAGACGTTGTGGGGAATACCTTTTTGAGCCAGAAGCTGTGACAGCACCTCTGATTTAGACACAGAAGCCGTACCCACCAGTACTGGCTGGCCCAATGCGTTTCTCTGCTCTATATCATCAACGACAGCTTTGAACTTGGCAGGTTCAGACTTGTATATAACATCAGGGTAATTCATTCGAATCATTTCCTTGTTGGTAGGAATCGGCACCACAGGAAGGTTGTATGTCCCCGCAAATTCAGAGGCCTCAGTTTCTGCGGTGCCTGTCATACCTGCCAACTTTGTGTACATTCTGAAGTAGTTCTGCAGCGTCACCGTGGCCCAGGTATGATTCTCCTCTTTGATTCGCACCCGTTCCTTGGCCTCTACAGCCTGGTGTAATCCTTCAGACCAACGACGACCTTCAAGAATTCGCCCAGTAAATTCGTCAACGATCTTCACTTCACCTTTGTCAACGATATAGTCTTTATCCCGCTTGTATAGCTCCTTAGCTCTCAGCGCCTGGGTGAGCTGATGCAACAGATTTATTGAGCCAAGGTCATAGAGGTTATCCAATCCGAGCTGCTTCTCAACCGCTTCAATTCCTTCTTCGGTCGGAACAACTATCTTTTTTTCCTCATCAACCTCATAGTCGTCTTCAGGTTTTAAAGTTCTGACAATTGAAGCAAACTGATAGTAAAGTTGCGCCGACTCATCCGAAGGACCAGAAATGATCAGCGGCGTTCTGGCCTCATCAATCAGAATCGAGTCGACTTCGTCAACGATTGCGAAGTGATGGTCCCGTTGAACCATTTCACCCAATGACCGAGCCATATTGTCGCGAAGGTAATCGAAACCGAATTCGGTATTGGTCCCGTAGGTCACGTCGGCGTTATATGCCTCTTGGCGGCTCCACCATGCCTCCATGGTTGGAACTACAAGACCGGTGGTCATGCCGAGAAAACTGTAGATCCGGCCCATATTCGTAGCGTCACGATCAGCAAGATAATCATTGACGGTAACAATGTGTACACCCTTGCCTTCAAGGGCGTTCAGATATACAGGAAGGGTTGACACCAGTGTCTTTCCTTCACCGGTCTTCATTTCGGCAATCCAACCAAAGTGCAAAGCCATTCCACCCATCAGTTGAACATCGAAATGGCGCTGACCAATGACCCTTACCGCGGCTTCACGAACGACAGCAAAGGACTCGACTAACAGGTCATCGAGAGTTTCGCCATCGGCAAGTCTGGCCCTGAACTCATCAGTTTTCGCACGCAACCCATCATCACTTAGCGCCCGCATCTCAGGCTCTAAGTCATTTATCAATGGAACTATTTCGGCAAGTCGGCGAACCTTTTTTCCCTCGCCAGCTTTTAGCAGCCTCGTAAATACACTCATGGCCCTCCATCGTATCTAGAAAAGAACCCTCAACGTGCCGAGGTGAGACAAGCCAACGAATGTTACTTCCTGAATCAGGCTGACACCTCTGAATCGATTAGTCCAATAGACCCGTCTGAGCGCTCATAAACCACTGCAGGGCTTCCAGTGTCTTCATTGGTGAAAAAGTAAAAACTATGAGACAAAAGCTCCATGTGCAAAATAGCTTCGGCGGCGGTCATCGACTCGATTTTGAAAGTCTTGGTCTTCACGGGAGCCTTTTGACTGCCACTGCCGTTCGCAGCTGCTTTGCCACTTTCAGTTCGATGATGCGGATGAGTACGACAGAGCAGCTTACCTTTCAGCTTTTCAAGTCTGTGCTCTAGCTTGTCAACCACCCGGTCAAAGGCTTCCATAACCTCGAAGCCCGAACCTTTGGCTCTGACCACATGGCCATGACCATACATCGAAACTTCACATACCTCTCTTTCGGCAATTCTCGGATTCTTTTCTTCATACAACGAAATCTCCGCCTTCTCGATTCCATCTAAGAACTTGGCGAGGTGACTGAGCCGCTCTTCCATCCTTTCGCGTTGCCCAGAGCCAATACTGACATTACGTGAGCGAAAAGCAATCTGCACTGTGCCCCCTTATGTTGTATTAGAAATTACCCATAAGCCCATTCTGCAACTTATTGCTGAGAAGCGCCAGAGAATTCGGCAGTAAATAATTAAAATTCACCGAAATGGCGCGCGAAGTGACAAGCCCCCGAATTTATCAGAAGTGGCGGATTCCAATGAGTGCCAACTATCAACTACAACAGAAGAAAGGGACGGGCTATTATACCCGTCCCTTTCTTCTGTTGTAGTTGACCTGATCTTTTGCCCCACACTCGCCTGCTGAGCTATTTACAAGGAGCTTGAGGCGCTATCCCGCCGTACCCAAGCCCGTATCTTGTTTTATCGCCTCTCCATCAGACAGCGCCATTCGCTATCAAAATAGGCAGGACTTACTTCTAAACCGCACCATGATCACCAACCAAAAGTTAGCTTACGTGGATCGTTTTGCCTGCGACTGGCCTCGACTTTCAATCACAAACCTACAACAGACCTACCCCAAGACTCTATATCTAAAAATTAGGTTCCCGTATGCCAGGAGCTCAGGTATTCCTTCTGCCTGCCTGTTAACCTGTCAATTTTTATTCCCATTGTCTCCAACTTGAGTGCTGCAATTCCCTGGTCGATATCGTCAGGCACGTCATAAACCTTCGGCTCTAAAATATTCCTGTTTAGAACCGCCCACTCGGCAGCTAGTGCCTGATTGGCAAAACTCATGTCCATCACATTTGCCGGGTGACC
This sequence comes from Acidimicrobiaceae bacterium, assembly GCA_013044365.1. GTDB lineage: Bacteria > Actinomycetota > Acidimicrobiia > Acidimicrobiales > Acidimicrobiaceae > SCQM01. The sequence continues at coordinate 1,615 of JABEUP010000163.1, read as the reverse complement.
CTCGGCGGCTCCGAGGTTTACTAATCTTCCCTCGGCTATAACCATCACCCTGGCATCGCCGGCCGCTTGGGGAACAAGGAACTCCTCCACCATCGGCCTGACCTGACGCCGGCGTTCGCCACTGGCCAATTTGCCCAAAGCTTCAAGATCGATCTCAATGTCGAAGTGGCCCGAGTTTGCCAGGATCGCACCGTCTTTCATCTTTAAAAAATGCTCTTTCACCAATACATCACGGTTACCCGTCACAGTTATAAATATGTCGCCCTCAGCTGCGGCTACATCCATTGATTCCACCCGGAATCCATCCATAACCGCCTCAAGGGCGCGCAACGGATTAATTTCGGTTACAACCACTTGGGCGCCGAGGCCACTGGCCCTGGATGCCACACCCTTACCGCAATAGCCATACCCGGCTACAACAAGTACTTTCCCGGCAAGTAAGACATTGGTCGCCCTAATCACTCCGTCGAGTGTTGACTGGCCCGTTCCATAACGGTTGTCAAACATATGCTTTGTATCTGCGTCATTTACCGCCACGATCGGATACCCAAGCGCCCCATCGGCTTCCATGGCTTTCAACCTTATGACTCCGGTCGTAGTCTCTTCAGTGCCGGCAACAACCTCTGCTATCTGGCTTGGCCTCTCTTTATGCAGCCGGGTGACAAGATCGCAACCATCATCCATAGTTATGGTGGGACGAGCATCAAGAGCTGCGTCTATATGACTGTAATAACTCTTTGCGTTCTCTCCCTTAATGGCATACACGGAAATCCCGTCGTTCTTTACCAGCGAAGCCGCCACATCGTCTTGAGTGGAAAGGGGATTGGATGCACAGGCAATCACCGTTGCTCCGGCCGCCTTGAGCGTACGCAAAAGATTTGCGGTTTCCGTTGTAATATGCATACAGGCAGCCACTGTGTGACCTTCCAGAGGCCTTTCCTTAGCAAAGCGAGCCCTTATCGAAGCGAGCACAGGCATGTTGACATCTGCCCACTCAATCCTCTGACGTCCCAATTCCGCCAAGGAAATATCGGCTATATCGTATTGCAACTAAACCTCCTAATAAAAAATATCTCGCCATCTACTACCGACCTGACAACCTTTGCTTCATCTCGTTGAGAATCGGTATGGGGCCGGGATCAATTCCATTGTTCTTAGCCACCTGAAGGGAGACGAAGTCTCCCGTCAGGACAAGATCCAACAGCTGCGACAACTCACCCTCACCGACACCTTTTACCGAAATGACATCCTTAACTTTGGAGCCCATGAGATCATTGGCGATGTCGAATCTTCTCACCACTTGCGGATGTTCAGTTTCGTGACGAAGATTCACAATTACCATCCGGGATCTTGTCAAATCATTCAAATACTCCCAGCCTGCCAATTCGTTATGACAGTTCTCCGAGTAGACAGAGTAAAATGCCGGCCTCTTCGCATTTTCGTTGATTTGTGTCTTCCATCGTTGTGCCGTCGCCCTGCCGATAGCGCCGGAGGAGTGGATCAAAGGTATGGCATCTCCGATGCGCTCCGCAATTGACTCGATCTCAGAGCGCGGTTGGATAAGCGCGTCCCGCCTTCTTTGCAGCTGCGCAACCGCAAGATCGATCCAGTGTGT
>JABEUP010000162.1 GCA_013044365.1 Acidimicrobiaceae bacterium | reverse complement strand
GCCTGGCCTCCAACACCTCCGTATGGCTGATGGAGCAACACTCTGGCATGCGGCAGGGCAAATCTCTTACCTTTGGTTCCAGCGGCCAATAAAACCGCCGCAGCGGATGCAGCCTGCCCAAAACAGAAGGTGGAAACGTTCGGACGAATAACTTTTAAGGTGTCGTAAATAGCAAACAGCCCTGTGATCTCCCCACCTGGCGAGTTTATATAAAGACTCACATCTTTCTCAGGATCCTCGTACTCCAGAAACAGGAGCTGGGCACAGATCAGGTTTGCAACTGAATCATCAATGGGGGTGCCCAGAATAATTATCCTCTCCCTTAGTAGACGGGAATAGAGATCGTAGGCTCTTTCCCCTCTACTTGAAGATTCAATAACAGTAGGTACTAGATAGTTATACGCCGTCATCTGTCTCACTCCTTGACGAGCTGTCTACTGCATCTTTATCGGGCTCAGATTCTTTTGCCAAATCCTCTACCGAATTAACCTCATTTTCGATCAACAATTCCCGATCGACCACATTGCCATTTTCATCGGCAATCTCCACAGTCTCAAGGAATTGGTCAAGAGCCTTGGCCTTGGCCATCTCAAGTTCGACCATCTTTATCTGGCCATTCTCGGTAATTTGATCGCGAAATTCCCCGGGGTCAACCTCAGCGGACTCTGCATATCTCTGAATTTCCTTATCCAGGTCCTCCGCAGTAACTTCCACAGAATCTTCCCTCACCAGAGCCCTGAGTACCAGATCCACCTTTACATGATTCTGGGCGTCAGTAAGCAGCTGGTTCACGAGCTGATCAGAGGTACTGCCGGTGATCGTAAGGTACTGCTCTAGCTGGATACCCTGCGCTTCTAAACGGGTCGAAAAATCCCGTAGAAGGGCATCGAACTCCTGCTGAACCAATGCCTGAGGAAGGTCCTTCAAATCCATGAGTTCGATAAGGGCAGCCAATGCGCGGTCCCGAAAAAGCATTCGTGACCGGGATTTCTTGGTGGCTTGGAGCTGAACCCGCACGGAAGCCTCAAGTTCCGAAAGAGTTTCGAATTCTGAGGCTTCGGCTGCCCACTCATCGGTTAAGTCAGGCAGTTTGAGTTCATTTACCTTTTTTAGGGTCACAAAACAGGTGATGGGACCCTCTTCGCTTCCTTCCGGTGGTGCAACTTCGAATGAGATCTCCTCCCCGGCCTTATGGCCCAGAAGTGCATCGTCCAGACCCGGAATAAAGTTGTCTCCGCCAACCCTGTAAAGGAAATCCTCTACCGCGAGATTTGACACTTGCTCGCCATCACGCTCAGCACGCACATCAATACTCACCTGATGGTCAAAAACAACTGGATCTTCAATCTCAGCCAGTTCTCCGAATTGTTCGCGCAATCGTTTCAGATGATCGTGAACATCTTGATCGGTCAACTCGGGTGACGGAATGACGACCTTCACTCCCTTGTATCCCACGATGGTCACTTCGGGACGAAGCTCTACATCTGCCTCAAGAACGACGGTGCCACTCTCTTCGCCGGATTTTATGTTAACGTTCTGGGTAGCGATAACATCTAAATCGTTCGATTTAATGGCCTCACCAAGAAATCCCGGAATCGCCTCGTTAATCGCTTCGACACGAATATATGAACGTCCGAGCTTGGCTTCTAATACCTTGCGCGGAACCTTTCCCTGGCGAAACCCGGGGATACGGACATCCTTGGAAATTTTTGCTAAAGCTGCATTTACACTGGGTTCTAGCTCCGCCTCATCAATGTCAATGATGATCTTGACGTTAGACCCCTCTGCTGGAGTAATTGTTGACTGCATATGGGTATATGAGCTTACCCGACAGACGCCTTATCTAGGCCTTGACAATTTCGCATCGATAGCACTGCATCGAAGTTATGCACTCCCCTTCCAATTCATCAGCGTCAAATACCCTAGCCATGCGAGAGCCAGTTAGATTCTCATCTCATTCGTTACATGTCCGAATCGGAAACGTCCCGGACCCATAGGTAATGCCAATTCTGACCGAGTGACGTGACAAATAAACAATTAAGTATCCGCCACACGTCAGGCGATAAAAGATACCTCAGGCGATGTACTAACATACCCTCTAGGGTATACTATAAAAAACTGCAAGTTGGGTAGGATACCGAGAAAGGACCTTTTTGTGTTGTTCAAAAAGAATGCCAGAGCAGTTAGCCCCCACGAAGCCAAGGAACTCATTGACAAGGGAGCTTTAATCATCGATGTTCGCGAATTGTCGGAATGGAATCACGGACACGCACCTGAGGCTGTGCATATTCCCATGGTAAGAGTCGAAGAACAACTGCACAAAATACCAAAGGACTGCGACGTAATAGTGTGCTGTCGTAGTGGAAGTAGATCCTCTACTGTCACGTCGTTTCTACTCAGCAACGGATACAAAGCCGTAAATATGAATGGTGGCATGGCTGCCTGGCATGCCCGTGGACTCCCGGTTGTGAACTCGAACGGAGTTCGCGGTAACATAATCTGATAAGTAAAACGAGCAGGCTCGCCGACAGCGCCTATCTAAGCCTCAGGAACAACTTTTCAACATCAGCCAGAGTGCAGCCGCCCCGTAGGGCCTCCTCGGGATTCTCCAGACAATAAGAGATCTGAGAGGCGACAAGACGGAAACCAATCTGCTCTAGTGCCTTGGACACTGCGGAAATCTGAGTGACAATATCCTTGCACTGCCTTGAGTCGTCGATCATCTTGGAGATGCCCCTGACCTGACCTTCAACCCGCGCCAATCGACGCTTCAAATCCTGCCGCTGGACTTCCTGCAATCGTATTAGCGGAACCCCGTCATCGCGTTCCAACCGATAAACTTCCTCTTCCAATATACCCATAATGGTATCCTAGAAGCTCAAATCCGAGTTAGATACCTGCCGATCGAAGTTCACCAAAGAAAAGGGCAAAGTTCATGGCCTTCTCGTAATCCAATCGAGACCCGTCCAGGAACACCAGATAGCCCCATAACTTGCAAAATCTGATGCCACCTGGGCCGAGAGCGCTAAGCGCAGACGCCTCCTAAACAGCTCTTCAGCAAGCTTATAAGTTACAAAAGCTAATCATTGACAAATCCAAATGTCCATCGAACGGCGCTACAAAGCAAAGAAGTCACGCCCCGGTG